>CBEVTG010000409.1:0-2642 GCA_965552745.1 uncultured bacterium | reverse complement strand
ATCCACTTCCTCTTCGATGTCCCTGAGCTCCTTCAGCTCACGCAGGCGGGAGACAAACTGGTTGAGATCGGCGTAGGCCATGGGCTGCAGACAACCGGGATTCAGGCGGCGCTGGCACCGCTGGAGTAGAGTGACACGGAGGACGGCGCGACGATCGACGGGGCACTCGCTCCCAGGAGGGTGTCCAGAGAGGATGGGGCTTTCGGGTCGCGCATAACCCGGAGAGAGGCATCCGCTCCTGCTCCCTCCAGCGGACTGACCCAGCGCTTCCCTTCCGCCACGAGAAGATCCTCACGGCTCAGGACCATGCCGGCCGGCGCGGACCCGAGCGCCGCCCGCAGGATTTCGACAGGCTTGACCGTTCCCTGAGAACTCATGCGCAGACCCAGTCGCACGCGCAGGCTCTCGCCGTGCCGCCCCAGTTCCAGAAGTAGCACCGAGCCGCGCACCTCCAGCTTTACCTGGCGATCCTTCCTGCGCCGAATGACGTGTGCCTCCTCGCGCGCCAGGAACGCCTCGAGGCAAGTCCGCACTTCGTCGACACCCAGCACCCGGGGGATGTCGCTGCCGTCGCCCTCCTCAGGTAGCAGCCGCAGGACGGAGCGGCCGTTCTCGCCCTCGAGGGGGAGTTCGACGCTGTAAAGCGCTCCTCCCGCCGCGCTCGAAAGAGACGGCGCTTGCGGTGAGACCGGAACCAGCGCAAGCGGCGCCAGTCCGTCCGGCAACGCTGCTGCCACCACTTCCAGAGCCGAGGTTACATCGAGCGCCTGCGTCGTGTTGAAATCCAGATACTCGCAGCGGCTCGCTACACCCAGCGCCAGGGCAGGACCGAACGCCACCTCCGGACGGGGGGAGAACCCCTGGGTGAGTCGGAGCGGCATACGCGCGCGTTTCAGAGCCCGGGTCATCGTGCGCACCAGATCGAGATGGGACAGATAGATCATCATCTCGGATTTGCGGAACGCGAGTCTGTACCGCCACCGTGCCGGTGAGGCCGGCGGCACCGGCTCCGTCAGGAGTTCCGCTGGCGTGGAGAAGACTTCCTCGTAGATGACTTTCTTATCTTCCTTGATCTTGTCGAGATCGCACGCCACGCCGCAGTTGTAACACACGATCGTTTCCGGCCTCGGCAGACTGCCATCCTCGGCCTTCACGGGGCGCATGCAGGCCGGAGCGAAGCGCTCGCCAAAAGCTTTTCGGTAATCCTTCAGGAGGAAGTCCCCGGCAACCATGGTATCAATGTGATTCCACGGGAGGCGTGCCTCGAGTGGGATCTCGCGGGTGAACAGGTCCACGTCGAGTCCCTCTGCAGTCAGTGCCTCGAGCCAGCGATCGAGCCGGAACGTCTCGCCCCACGAGTCGAAGCGCGCGCCGTTCCTCCACGCGCGCTCGATGACCCGCCCGAGGCGGCGGTCACCGCGGCTGAGCACGCACTCCAGCACGCTCTCCTCTACCGCATGGTGCTTGAACTTGATACCGCGATCCTTCAGTGAGCGCCGCACCAGCGACTGCTTGGCGCGCAATGCTTCCGGCGAGTCCATGGGGGCCCACTGAAACGTGGAATGCGGCTTTGGGATGAACGAGGAGGCGCTCAGGTGGACGGACGGGCCGCGTAACGCGTCATCCGGCACCGGCTGGTTCGAGGCACGGGCCTGCTCTCGAACTTCTTTCTTGGCCCGCCGCCCGATCGACATCACCTTCTCGCCAGTGCGGGCGATACCGATCACATCTTCCTCCGTCTCTGTCGGCTGGCCAATCATGAAATACAGTTTCACCAGGGACCAGCCGGCGCGGAAGACAGCTCTCGAGGCTTTCTCGATATCCTCGTCACGAATCCCCTTGTTGATCACGTCGCGCAGGCGCTGCGTGCCCGCTTCGGGCGCAATCGTGAAGCCGGTTTTCTTCACACGCGCGATCTGCTCGGTCACCTCGTCGGTTAGACCGTAGACGCGCAGGGACGACAGCCCCAGTCCCACGCCACGCGGCTCCAGAAGGTTCATTACTTTCTCGACCAGGTGCGGGAAACACGAGTAGTCAGCGTCCGACAGGGATACGATCGAGGCTTCGTCGAGACCGGTGTTCTCCAGCCCGCGGATGATGCTCGTGGCGATCGAGTCAGTGCTGCGCTCGCGCACCGGCCGGTAGATGATTCCCGCCTGGCAGAAACGGCATCCCTCGACGCAGCCGCGTGCGATCTCGACCGAGACACGATCGTGTACCACCTCGGTGAACGGCACGATGGTCTTTTCGGGGAACGGATACTTGTTGATATCCCACACGATGGCGCGGCGGATGGGGAACGGCACCGGTTCCTCACCCGGCGGAAGATCGAATCGCTCGATCGGTTCGCCAGCCTCCTCCCCAGAGGGTTCCTGCGCGCCGCTGGCGGCAGGCGAGGCTCCTCCTGATCCTCCGATTTGCACCAGGTCGGTTCCGGCGCCACGCCCCGCAACGGTCTGCACGGCGGGATGCACCGGCTTGCCGGTTCCCCGAGGTGTGCGAGCCGGAATCCCCGGGCGCGTTCCCCGCACGTACTGCAGGCCGCTCGACGGATCGAGGGCGGTCTCGTACAGAGACGGCGCGTAGACTCCCTCGATACGTGACAGTGACCGCAGAATGCGCTCTCGCCGCCCCGGGGTCTC
>CBEVTG010000408.1:0-2648 GCA_965552745.1 uncultured bacterium | reverse complement strand
GTTGGAGGGCTGCGCATCGAGTTTCGCGACACCGGCTCCGGCATACCGCCGGAAGTGCTGCCGCGCCTTTTCGATCCGTTCTTTACGACCAAAAAGGTTGGCAAGGGAACGGGCCTGGGGCTGAGCCTGGCGTATGGAATCGCCCGGGAACACGGAGGAATGATCGAAGCGCGCAATGAGCCAGGGAAGGGGGCCTGCTTCTCGCTCTTTCTGCCCGCAGCTCAGGCCACGACCGAACCGGAAAAAACTGATGCTGTTTCCACCGGTGAGGGATCCGACAGAGAGACCGCTCGAACCGAACACTCTGCGGCGCGGAGCGCGGTGCCGGCGGCGTCTCAGCGCATCCTGATCGTGGATGATGAGGCTTACCTGGCCACCGTGATGCGCGAGGCTCTCGAAATAGAAGGTTACGGCGTGGAGGTTGCAGGCGACGGACGGGAGGCGCTGCAGCGTCTCGGCGAGACCACCTTCGACCTGATCATCACCGACGTCAAAATGCCGAACATGAGCGGGCGCGATTTGCACGGAGAGATCCTGCGTCGCGCTCCGGAGCTGGCCGGGCGGGTGCTGTTCTCGACCGGCGATGTCGTCAACCCCTCGACCCGGCGCTTTTTCGAGGAAACCCACAGCCAGTACATCACCAAGCCTTTCAAGCTCTCCGATCTGCGCCGCGTGGTGCGTTCGCTGCTCGGTCAGCCAGGAGCCGGAGCATGAAGCTCAAGCGATCCCAGGTTGAATATATCTCCCACCAGGTCATCAAGAACCTGGTGCGTGAGGACATCATCGATGTCGATGATCCCGCCGTGGCGGCGGAGGTCTTCCAGCGGGCGTTCACAGAGGATCTCATGGTCGAGGATCATCTCAATGACGAGGTGCGCCAGCTACTGGAGGATCACGCGGACAAGATGGCGGCCGGCATCGAATATCATGAAATGTTCAAGCTCGTGAAAGCCAAACTCGCACGCGAGCGAAAACTCATCCTGTGAGGTGCCGGCTCTGATGAAGCTCAGTTACGAGAAGGTCATCCATCTCTCGCATCTGCTGTCTGAAGCGCTCGATCAGGCCCCGGGTGTGAACCTCGCGGTCGGAAAGAACGAAGTCCGGCTGGCCATCGTCCGGCTGCTCAAGCGCGAACTGCAGATGGAAGCGGATATCGAACGCAAGGTGACCGCCAAGATCGAATCGCTGCGGCGCGGTGTACCGGAGGGCAGCCAGGAGTGGGAGATTCTTTACCGCAAGTATTATGACGAAGAAGCGGCCAAGTACCGCTCGATCAAGGAGTGACTGGAGGCGACGGACCGCTCAGGCTCCAACTGGCCTGGCGATTCCGCAGGAGGCGGCGCGCCAGGTCGTTCACGCGTTCGAGCGTTATCTCCTGGACGGCTGCAGTTTTTTCGGTTGATCGGTCGTTTCCCTCCACAGCCATGCGCGCGGCCGCGAGATTACTCTCGCGTTCGTGAAGTCGACGGCCATCCAGGTAAGTCTTTGCGGCCGCCACCTCCTCGGGGCTGATACCGTCGCGCGCCACCTCGTCGAGTGTCGCTTCCCACACCTTTTTGAGCTCCTCCACGTCCTCCGGTGCGGCGCCCGTAGCCATGAACATGGGTGAGCCCGGCAGCTGCGGAGCGTGGTGGCTCTCGACCGAGTAGGCCAGGCCCCGCTGTCCGACGATCCGATCTCCCAGCCGGCCCGCGTAGTAACCATGCTGGACGACGTACCAGAGCGCCTCAAAAAGCGCATAGTCAGGCGAAGCTGTCTCGATGTCCGTAAAGAATCCGTAGGCAATTTCCACGCGTGTCTTGTGCTCGAGGCGAGTGATGGGTGAAGGCGGCGCCTTTCCTCTCGGAACCTGAAATGGCAATTCGCTCACGGACGAACGATCGGGGGCTCGATCCTCTGACTTCCAGCTGGCGAAGGCGCTTCTTAGAACCCGCAGGGCCTCCTCCGTCGACACGCCCCCGCTGAAGCCGATACGCACGCGCTCCGGCCGGTAGTACTGGCGGTGGAAGGCGCGCAGGTCCGGGATTCCGAGGGAGGAAAGGCTGCGCTCGTCTCCGGAGGCCGGAAGCGCGGCCGCCAGGGGGGTGCCGCTGTAAAGAGCCGACCAGAGCCCGTTCCAGGACAGACCGACCGTGTCGTCTCCCAGCGCGGCGGCCGCGTTGATCTGTGCCAGACGCGCGTTTTTGGAAGAGTCGTGCGGAAACGCGGGATCCCGTAGCGCGCCGGCCAGCAGCCCGGCGGCACGCTCCAGATCACGCGTGGCAAATTCGAGCTCGATACGAACCTTGCGAGGATCGACGAAGTCGATGTCGGCTCCGCCCACGCGAACCCGCCAGCGCAGGCCGAGCCTGTCGATGATGCTGGCGGTCTCTGCGGCGCTGAGCCCGGAGCCGCCGAAGGCAAGGAGCCCCGCCGTCAGCGCAGCGCTGCCCCGCCCCGAAGAGGGATCGAACAGAGGGCCTGCGTCGATCTCCGCGACGATAGAGGCCGTCGGCACCCAGGAGTTCTCCGCCGCGCGCAGGACAAGACCCGAATCCAGCCGTGTCTCAGAGAACGGGGCTGGAGGGGGAAGCGCAGCGAGCGACACCGCGGGTGGACGGATGGTGTCGTGATCCCTCCGGACCTTTGACTCATTGCGGTGTTCGCTT
>CBEVTG010000407.1:0-2655 GCA_965552745.1 uncultured bacterium | reverse complement strand
GAGGCTCGAAATAGCTGGCATCAAGGTTGGCCTGAGCCCACTCGAATCCCCCGACCCCCTTCATGACGATGGGAACGGCGATCGCCAGGGTGGTGGCCATGAGGACGAACTGGATCGTGTCCGTGATCGCAACAGCCATGAGGCCACCGGTTAGAGTGTAGATGAGGGCCACGCCGCCCGCGACAAGTGCGCCGAACCATGGATCCCACCCAAAGACGACGCTGGCGACGCGTCCCAACCCGAACAGACCGAGCGAAGGCAGCGCGTACACGAACGATGCCACCGCACCCGTCACCTGGGCTTTGACTCCGTAGTGTCTGCCCATGATCTCGGGCAGCGAGAAAAACGCCGCCTCGCGCACGCGCTTGGCGACCACGAAAGCGGCAACCATGAAGAAGAGGTACGTCGGCATCGAATACGCGAAGTACGAGACAATGCCCTCGTTGTAGGCAACCTCCGAGGTGCCGAACAGAACATCCACGCCGTAGTAGGTCGACACCAGCGTGCAGATCAGGATAGGGGTGGTCATCACCCGGCCGGCGAGGAAGTACTCCTCGAAGCTCTTCATCCGGCGTGAGAGATAAAGACCGATGGCGATGAGCATCACCAGGTAGGCCATGATCACCGCAACATCGAGCCAGTGGAGATGTGATCCTTCCACTCTTAGAGTTCCTCCTTGTCAATTTTCCGGCGGCGCAGAATATCGAGCGCCGGTAAGAGCGTCAAATAAGCAAACAGGATACTCCCCACGCCGAAAACCATGAACCAGCCGGCGGCCGCCACGGCGGGAAACGAGGAGAACGTGAGGGAGCCAAAGCCGATCATGGTTGTCAGGGTGGCTGTCAGCATGGCGCGGCCGGTGTCGGAGAGCCCCTCTTCCAGACTGTGCTGCTCCCGCAGGCGGTGGACCAGATAGATACCGCTGTCGATGCCGAGACCGAGCATGACCGGCACGAGCACGGCGTCGATGATACTGAAACGAATGTTGAAGGCCGCCAGGCCGCCGAGCGTCCACACCACCGCCATACCCAGCGGCAGCAGGCAGAGCACGATGGTCATGGTTCGCCGCAGATTGATGTAGAGCATGAGAATGATGCCCGCCAGCGCCACGAACGCAGCCAGCCTCGCTTCCTGGCTCATCAGCACCTTGACCTCCTGGCCCAGGGCTTTCAGACTCACGATGGACCAGTGCCCGGCAAGTGTGCCGATCTGCTGCCGGATGCGGTTCAGGTTCTCGGTCCAGCGAGAGGGATCCCCGGTGACGAAAAGGTAGGCGGTGAGCCGCCAGTGCCCCTCGTCCTCTCGGGTCACGAAGCGCTCGAGCAGATCGAAAGCTCCGGCGGCCTCGAGCATCTCAATCGACAGGGGCTCCGGCTCCTCAATGAGACCGCGGGCGAGCTTCATGGCCGGCTTCACCGACAGGTTGGCGCGAAAACCATTTTCCCGGAGCGCCCGCTGTAGGGAGGCTTCGATGCGGGCAAGATCGACACTGTGCGGCTCTTGCTGTCGCACGGACTCGATCCAGCGAAGATTATCCTGCTGCCGGCTGCGTGACGGAAAGACGCTGTCGAGGGCACCGTACGAGGCGAGCGTACCGTTGTCGACCAGCGGCTGCAGAGCCTTGCCGAGCGACTCGCTCTTCTCCCACAAAGTTTCCTCGTCTCCCGCCAACGTGGTCACCAGCGTTGTCTCCAGCGGGGCCCCCACCCGCCGGGTGATCTCCTTCTGAGTCTCGAGGGCAGGGCTGGACGCGGGACGGAACGCTTCGAATCCTTCAGCCATTCGCAGCCGGGGAAGAGCGGCCCCCAGCACCAGGGTGATGATGGCCAACACCGTCAGCACGCTCCAGGGCCAGGCTTCGACCGTGAGCGCCAGGCGCCGGATCAACGGCTTGAAACGATCCTCGCGCCCGCGGCGCCGGTGCGCCTGCACCAGGGTAAGAAAGGAAGGCAGCACGAGGTAGGTCGAAGCCATGAGCAGGAGCATGCCGGTACCACCGATCCAGCCGAGTTCCCGCAGCCCCTTGAAATCGGTGACCAGGGCCGCGTAGAAGCCCATCGAAGTGGTCAGTCCGGCCGCCCAGGCTCCGTGGCCCACCTCCACCACCGAGCGCTCCAGGGCCACAGCATGTTCCTCACCGCGGCGACGCTCCTGGCGGTACCGCTGTACCAGATGCAGCGCGAAGTCGATACCCAGGCCGAGGAGGATGGCGGCGCTACCGGCCGTGAACAAGTTGAAGTGGCCGACCAAAAGACGCGCCGCTCCGAACACCCAGGCCAGCCCCACGGCAAGCGTCAGGGCCACGCCTGCGAGATCAATCACGCCACCGAGCATGATGTAGAAAACGACGAGAATCGCTACGCCAGCCACGGCCATGTTCGCAGCCATATCGCGCTTGAGAATGTGGTTATAGTCGCGCGCCAGCGCGAACGATCCCGTGTGCAGGAAGTTGAAATCGACAGGCACACCATCTGCCGCCCCGGCGACCACCTCATCGAAGACCTCTTCCTCCAGCACGTGCAGAGATTCGAACAGGTTTTCGACGAACGACAAGTCCTGCGCGCTGCCGGTGGGGTGCACGATGAGCACCAGGTACTCGAGGTCCGGCGTGAAGAAATAGCCATCCAGGTACTCGAAACGCAGTTGCCCGCGAAA
>CBEVTG010000406.1:0-2687 GCA_965552745.1 uncultured bacterium | reverse complement strand
GATCCCCTCGAGAACATAACCGATCTCGAGGAAGACCAGGCGGTCATCAAGGGGGGATGGATCTTCAAGAGACCGGGAGAATCCCGGTGAGCACCAGTGCTGTCCGGAAAGACCCGCCGATCATCCCTGTGCGCCAGCGCCTGGCCGCGATCATTCTTGCCGTGGGTGTTCTCATGATCGCCTGCGCTCCGCCACCCGCCTACGACATCATCCTCAGGGGTGGAACGATCTATGACGCAAGCGGAGGGGCTCCCTTCGTGGGGGACGTGGCTCTGCGGGGCGACACCATTGTCGCACTCGGCGACCTCGGGACGGCCCGCGCCGCCTCAGAGATCGATGTTTCGGGCCTGGCCGTCTCACCTGGGTTCATCAATGTCCTGAGCTGGGCCACCGAGTCGTTGATACAGGACGGGCGTTCCCAGGGCAATATCCGCCAGGGTGTAACCCTGGAGATTTTTGGAGAAGGCTCCTCTATGGGCCCTCTCAACGGGGCGATGAAGCAGGAGATGCTGGAGCGGCAGAAGGACATCCGCTTCGACATCGACTGGACGACGCTCGATGAGTATCTGCAGAGCCTCGTCCGGCGCGGCGTGTCGCCGAACGTAGCATCGTTCATCGGAGCGACCACCGTTCGCATTGATACCGTGGGGTACGAAGACCGCCCGCCCACTCCCGTGGAACTTGACGCGATGCGCGCGCTGGTGCGCCAGGCCATGGAAGACGGGGCGCTCGGGGTTGGCTCGTCGCTCATCTACGCGCCCGCCTTCTACGCGGGAACCCCTGAGCTGATCGCTCTGGCCCGTGTGGCGGCCGAGTATGGCGGCAGTTACATCTCCCACATCCGCAGCGAGGGAAACCGCTTGCTGGAGGCTGTGGACGAGCTCATCGCCATCGCACGCGAGGCAGAGATCCACGCCGAGATCTACCACCTCAAAGCGGCAGGAGCGGCGAACTGGAGCAAGCTCGAAGATGCCATCCGCCGCATCATGCTGGCGCGCGCCGAGGGCCTGGACATCACTGCGGACATCTACCCGTATACAGCGGGCGCCACCGGTCTCGATGCCGCCATGCCTCCCTGGGTCCAGGAGGGCGGTCACCGGGCCTGGGTTGAGCGGCTGCGGGACCCGGCGGTGCGCCGCAAGGTGGCGCAGGAGATGGACGTGCCTTCCGACGCCTGGGAGAATCTGTATCTGGCCGCTGGCCCGGAAAAAATTCTCCTGATGGGCTTCAAGTCGGAAAAGCTCAAGCCGCTCACCGGCATGACGCTCGCTGCAGTGGCGGCGAGCCGGGGCACGTCACCGGCAGTGACCGCCATGGATCTTGTTGTGGAGGATGACAGCCGCGTGGAGACCCTTTACTTCCTCATGTCGGAGGAGAACGTGCGCCGAAAAGTGGAACTGCCATGGGTGAGCTTTGGATCGGACGAAGCGTCCCAGGCACCGGAGGGGGTGTTTCTCGAGTCGAATCCGCATCCACGGGCCTACGGCACCTTCGCGCGCGTGCTGGGGCGTTATGTCCGGGAGGAGAAATTGATTCCGCTCGAGGAGGCGATTCGCCGCATGACCTCGCTGCCCGCGGAACATTTCAAGCTTCGCGGCCGAGGCCGTCTGGAGCCCGGGCGTTTTGCTGATGTCGTGGTCTTCGATCCGCGGGAGATCCAGGATCATGCGACCTATGACGTGCCGCACCGGTACGCCACCGGCGTCGTGCACGTGTTCGTCAACGGTGTACAGGTCCTCAGGGACGGCGAGCACACCGGCGCCACGCCCGGCCGGGTGGTACGCGGACCCGGCTGGAAGGGATCACCTTAAGAGGGCGCTGGTGAGGGACCCGTTCGGCACGATCGACTTCGGAATCGGACAGCCCTCCGCAGATCTGCTGCCGGTCGAGATCATCCGCCGGGCGGCCGACGATTATCTGGATGCCGCTCAATCGAACGAGCTGAATTACGGCGATAAACAGGGTGATCCACGGTTTCTCGACACGCTCGCGGCGTTTCTCGGTCGTGCGTACGGGGAAGAGGTCACGGCACAATCACTGTTCGTTACCGCGGGAAATTCACAGGCCCTGGATTTCGTCTGCACGCAGTTCACGAAGCCGGGCGATGTAATCTTCGTAGAAGAACCCACCTACTATCTGGTTTTTCAGATTCTTGCCGATCATGGCTTGAACATTGTCGGTATACCGGTGGATGACGAGGGTCTGAATATCGATCGTCTCGAATCAGAGCTTGCGAAGAGGCGGCCGGCGTTGCTCTACACGATACCCAGCTTTCACAATCCGACCGGTCTCACAATGTCCTCAGAGCGGCGGAAGCGGCTGGTAGGGCTGAGCCAGCAACATGGATTTCTCATTGTTGCCGATGAGGTGTACCACCTGCTGTCGTATTACAGAAAACCTCCTTGCACGCTGGGAAGTTTTGCGGAGAGTGGCACGATCTTGTCGCTTGGATCGTTCTCGAAAATTCTTGCACCGGGCTTGCGCCTGGGTTGGATTCAAGGTTCACCCAGGTTGATCGAACGCCTCGTGGACAGTGGTGCCATTAACAGCGGTGGCTCCTTCAATCACCTGATCTCAAATATCGTGCGCCGGGCCATTGAGATGGGCCTTCAGGAAACACACCTCAAACATCTGCGCGATACGTATCGCCGGCGTGTCGAGACAATGGACGCGGCCCTGCACATGCA
>CBEVTG010000405.1:0-2699 GCA_965552745.1 uncultured bacterium | reverse complement strand
TGGAGCGGTTCTTCGCAATGGATCAGAACAAAAGTTGGCTTTACGTGCCGCAGCGGGCGACAAGGTGGAACTTTCCTCCAGACCGGCACGTGCTTTGCAGGTGGTTCTGGCGGCCGGATTGCCCACAGCGTAGAATAACGAATGCGCTCTACAGCAGATGCCGTGGTCATAGGGGCGGGTTTTGCCGGCTCATCGACCGCTTTCCATCTCAGCCGTCTCGGTGTGGGGAAAATTGTGCTTCTGGAACGGGAGCACAGCCCGGGGCTTCATGCATCAGGCCGCAATGCCGCACTGGCGGATCCACTGGTCCCTGATGGCGTTCTGGCCCACCTGGCGGGGGAGGGGATGCGCTTTCTTCAGGAGCCCCCCGAGGAGTTCGGTGGCGGTCCTCTTCTGACCAGAACCGGCACGCTCAGGATCGGCTCGCAAAACGATCTCCATAACCTTCGTACAAAAGTGCTGGAAACCCAGGCCGGTCTGGCCGGGAAGTTGCGGGAGATTTCGCCCACAGAAGCCGGTCGCCTGGTCGGTGTGCTCCAGGACGTTCGCACCGAAGCGGGGCTCTATTGCGAGGGGGGTGGCGTGGCCGATATCCATGCGCTCCTGCGGGGTTACGTGCAATCGTTCGTCTCCAGGGGCGGCGAGTTGAAGTGCCACGCGCCAGTGGTGGCTTTCCGGCGTGAGGGAAACGGCACCTTCGAGATCGAGGTGGCCGGCGGTGCGCGTTACCAGACACGTGCCGTCATCAATGCGGCAGGAGCCTGGGCGGGCGAGCTGGGAAGGATTGCGGGGGCCCTCGGGCTGCCGCTCACGCCCTACCGCAGGCACTTGTTCCAGTCCGTGCGGCTCGAGAATGTGGATCCCCGCTGGCCGTTCGTGTGGGACGAGACGAACGACTTCTACTTCCGGCCGGAATCGGGAGGACTCCTTCTGTGCCCGTGTGACAGGACAGCGCATCCGGCCGGGGAGCCGGTCGAGGATCCGGCGGCACGTTCGCTCCTGGCCGAGAAGCTGTCGGCGACGGTTCCGCGCCTGGCTGGATTGAGACTGAGCCGCGGCTGGGCGGGCCTGCGCACTTTTGCGCCCGACGGCCGGTATGTCATCGGAGAGGATCCTTCACTCGAGGGGTTCTTCTGGGCAGCCGGCCTGGGCGGATCGGGGGTGCTGGCGAGTGCCGGCGTCGGGCGTCTCGCCGCGGAGTCGGTCGCGCGTTCGGAACGAGGGGTGGGTGCGTCGCATCCCCTTTCCCCTGCGCGCTTCGTCCCCGTCAGGTGATCCTGGAGATGCGGATAGGCTCTACGCCCGACATGGACGTGAGCCAGCCGGCATCGCTTCTGTCCATACTGCGACGCCACTGGCCGGAGTACCTGATTGAAGCGGCCGGTCTGGGCCTGTTCATGCTCGCGGTGGCCAGCCTGGGCACGCTGCTGGAATTCCCGGGCTCTCCCCTCAACAGTCTTATCCCCAGCGCCGGGGCTCGACGTGCTCTTCTGGGGCTTGGCATGGGGTTGACCGTGGTCGCCGTCATTTACTCTCCGTGGGGCCAGCGCTCGGGCGCGCACTTCAACCCGTCGATCACCCTGGCCTACCTGAGGCTGGGGAAGGTGGATCCTCGTGACGCGATCTTTTACGTTGCAGCGCAGTTCGTGGGAGGCGCGGCCGGGCTAGGACTGGCAGCCCTGTTTCTGGGATCGGCGCTCGCACACCCATCGGTAAATTACCTGGCCACGGTTCCCGGAGCCTGGGGATCCGGCGCGGCGTTCGCGGCCGAGGTAGCCATCACCTTCGTCCTCATGCTGATGGTGCTCATCGCCTCGAACAGCATGCGGCTGGAGCGCTACACTGGCCTGTTCGCGGGGGCGCTCCTTGCCAGTTACATATTTCTGGTTGCGCCGATCTCCGGCATGAGCCTCAACCCGGCCCGTTCCCTGGCCTCGGCGCTTCCGGCCATGCTCTGGGAGAACCTGTGGATCTACTTCACGGCACCACCGCTCGGGATGCTGCTGGCTGCGCAGGTTTATCTGTGGCGGGCGGGAGCCCACCGGGTGTTTTGCGCCAAGCTCAACCACCGCAACGAGCGCCGATGCATCTTTCACTGCGGCTATCACGAGCTCAGCCGCTCAAAGCGCCGGAGCTAGGAATCCAGCCCCATGAACAGATTGTTCAATGACTCGGCGAGCGTGGGGTGCGCGAACACGCCGTTCTGTATGGCCGTGTAGGAAAGCCCGCCCATCATGGCCGCTTGCAGGACGGACATCACTTCGCCTCCTTCGATCCCCAGAATCGCGCAACCCAGAATCTTGCCGTCACCGGGATCCACGAGCGCCTTCATGAAGCCGCGCGTTTCGTCAGTCTCGATGGCGCGGGCCACATGCGCCATGGGTAGCTTGGCGACCCGATACGGGATGCCTCGCGCTGATGCTTCCGCTTCGCTCATTCCTACCCGTCCGAGCTGGGGGTCGATGTAGACCGCATACGGAGTGAGGCGGTTCCGCGTTGATGCGTTGCCCTTCTCGAGAAGGTTCGTGCGGGCGATGCGAAAATCATCGTAGGCGACATGCGTAAACGCGGGTCCTTCATTGACATCCCCGAGGGCGTACACGCCTGGCGTCGAAGTTTCCAGGCGTTCGTTGACCTGGATGTAACCCCTCGCATTGGTCTTGACGCGCGCCATCTCCAGACCGAGCTTGTCCGTGTTC
>CBEVTG010000404.1:0-2711 GCA_965552745.1 uncultured bacterium | reverse complement strand
GGGTGGCGCAGCGGATCGGTAACGGATCCGGACCGGGAATCTGACCCCACAGCTCCATCGGGCTCTGCTGGGCCGAGAGGGTCGGGGCCAGGGAGCGGAACGATCGCACGATATCGGCAGCCGAGCGCCCCGGCGGAGCCTCGGCTCCCGCACCCGTCCATGCCATACAGCAGACGGCAACCGCCCAGAAGAGCGCCAAACGTGCGTGGAATCTCATACGGATTTCACCGGCAATATATTGGTTAAATTATAGTGCGTCAAGGAGTTTCGGGCGAGGGCCCATCTCCGCCAGCGGCCAGCAGGACGACCGTGATGTTATCTTCTCCCCCGGCGGCGTTGGCCACGCCGATCAATCGGCGGCAGGCCTCGCTCAGATCGCCCTGGGCGGCACACACAGCGCCCAGGATCTGTTGCTCTTCCGCCATCGAGTTGAGGCCGTCGGAGCAGAGCAGGATGATGTCACCGGAGCGCAGCGGCTCGGCCCAAACCTCGGCCTCCACCTCGTCACGGCTACCCAGAGCGCGGGTGATCACGTGCCTCCAGGGATGGTGGCTGGCCTCCTCCGCGCTCAAATGGCCCAGCCGCATCTGCTCAGAGACCCATGAATGATCCTGGGTGAGGAGCTGGATCGAGTCTCCGCGGATGCGGTAGGCGCGGCTGTCGCCCACATGTCCGATCCAGGCTGTGGAATTCTCGACCAGGGCCATGACGAGCGTTGTGCCCATTCCCTGCAGATCCGGCCGGACCTGAGTCTGCTCCACGATCGCCTGGTTGGCCTCGCTGATGGCCCGCTGGATTGACGCGCTGGTGTCTTCTTCGGTGGCACTGCTGGTCTGGCGCAGGTTGCGCTCCACGGTCTCGACGGCGAGCTTCGACGCCACCTCGCCCGCGGCGTGGCCTCCCATGCCGTCCGCCACCACGAACAGTCCGTGTTCCTGATCGGCGAGGAAGGAGTCCTCGTTGCTGGGGCGCCGGCGCCCCGGGTCGCTGGTTCCGGTTCCGCGGATCTTCATTTCTTTCCTGCCAGACGGCGCTTTGATTCGAGTCTCTTCAAAAGGCCGAGGGCCACCGAGTTGTCAGGGTTGTCTCGCAACACCTCGCGGGCTTCCTGCTCTGCCTCGGCGGGGTGCGCCAGGCCGACAAGCGCATGTGCCAGGTTGAGGCGCGCCACCACATACTCCGGGTTGCAGCGCAGGGCCACGCGGAACTGTTCCACGCCCTCCTCAGCCTGGTCGGCGTCGCACAGGGCCGCTCCGAGGGTGTTGTGCACGTCCGGAAACCCCGACTGGGATTCACAGGCGCGGCGCAATTCCTCGATCGCCTCGTCGTAGCGTTCTCGTTGTAGGGCGTCCAACCCCAGACGGTAATGATGCTCGAACTGGTGCGCCCGGCGCAAGAAGGCCTCGCGCATCGCTTCCACAGCCTCCTCCGGCTTTCCCGCAATGAGCGCCTCTCGACCGCGCACGAACGGCTCATCCACGGCGCGCAAAGCCAGATCCCGGGCCTGCTGGAATTGCTGCAGCGCCTCCGAGGAGCTGCCCAGGTCGAAGAGTGCGAAGCCCAGCGACAGGTGGGCGTCAAGGAAATCACCGTTGAGTTCGAGCGCCGTACGGTAGGAAGCCACGGCCTGGGGGGTCTCGCCTCTACGCTGCAGCAGGCGCCCCATGCGGTGGTGCAGGTCTGCGTAGCCCGGGCTGTAGCCCTGAGCGTCCTGGAGTTCCCGGAATGCCGCGTCCAGACGGCCCTCTGATTCGTGTGTCTCCGCGGCCGAGACGCAGGTCTGTGTCAGGTAGTATCGCGCCATGCGTGCATCCAGGCCTTGCGGATGTTTCTCCTGTTCGAGCGCGCGCCGGAGATACGTGACCGCCTGCTTGAACTCACCGCGATAATAGTGGTAAATGCCCGACTTTAAATGGTAGTTGCCGAGCAGATTTCGGACTTCGCGAATCAGGCGCACGGTCTAGGGTCTCAGTGCTTCCTCTTGAATGTCTTCATCTTCTGGCTACGTTGATCGATGACCCTCTTGGCCATCTTGCGCAGCGCGTCCGAAATGTTCTTGTCGCCTGCGAGGTTCTTGATATCCCGCTTGTTGAGGCGGTTCAAAAATCCCAGCGTCAGTCCCACCGGCGTCTTGGGATTGCGCACCAGGCTGTGTGCGATGCTGTAGCTGCGCGTCCAGTTCTTGTTGATGGCGATCTGTCGCAGAACGTCCTCCGAAACGTTGCGCATGTTGGCGATCGTTTCGATCTCCTGGTCGTTAATCTTGGGACTCTTCAGCACGGTCCCGGCCACCAGCTTGTTCGAATCCCGGATGAGAATGGCGCGCTCCTCCTTGTTGGCTTTGACACAGAGCTGGATCTTCTCCGGCACGGTCATCTGCATGATGCGCACCTGGGCGGCCTGGAAAACCTCATCGGCCGTCTCCTCGGGTGCGGCGCCCTCCTCCGCAGCGGGGATCGGTTCTTCAAGAGTGGGGGCTTCAGCCTCGGCCGCCTGCTCTTCTTCGGGCCGTGTGAGGACAACGTTCCGGGATTCTCTCTCCCAGAAGTCCTGCTTGAACTGCATGAGCAGCCGCCGCGCGTTGGACGACAGGTTCGTGTTCGCATCGAGACGGTGAACGATCTGTGCGTCCGAGAGCAGTCGCGTCTGGTTGATGACGATTCGTTCGAGCACCGCCGGGTGGGAGCAGGAAGCCAGATGCTCCAGGGCCG
>CBEVTG010000403.1:0-2714 GCA_965552745.1 uncultured bacterium | reverse complement strand
GCCTTGACCACGATCCCATCCGCCGGAGCCATTATCTTCCGTCCCGTGGGCGCCGAAATGTCGATCCCCTTGTGAAACTCTCTCTGTCCCGTGAACGGATCGCGCCGCCACCCGAAACCGTGGCCCAGGATTCCCTTCACCGGCAATATGGACGGGGTCGATGCCAGAAGCAGCGACTGGTCCTGGTACACCTTCTCGAGCACCGAGTAGCTGCCGCGAAGTGCCTGCGTGCGCTCCCGTAACTGTGTCAGCTGCCTCCGCAGTTCGGTCACCGACGGCACCCCCACGGCTGCTCCACCGAAATCGGACCCTCCCGCCGCCTCGTTCTCGCCAGGAAGTTCCTCTACGCCCGCCATCAGGGCAAACTTGTATGACTTGTTCTCGAATTCGGTGACGTGATCCTTGAGCTCGGCGAGCGACTCGTCGAAGCGCGCATTGGTCTCCCGCAGGCCGCTGTTCTCCCGCTCCAGGCGCTCCACACGGCTGGAATAATGGAGTGTACGCACGAGATAGTACGGCAGCAGCACGCCGCACAATCCCAAAAGCAGTGCCAGGAGACTGACGCCCCTTAGAGATCCTGAACTGATTCTATATTTCTTGAATTCCGCTCTGGCGTGCGGAACAATCAGGATGGTATATGATCGCTTCCGTTTCATGGATTCCCCCTGATGACCCGCAATGTTCGAAGCGCGCGAATGGTAGCACCGGCCTTTGAGAGGTGTCAAGGAACACACTCCCACGCCAGGTCGAAGCCTGGAACGAGCCTCAACCTACTATATATTGTGGTTTCTACTATTCCGTAGCCCAAGTGAAGGGCCATTTGCCTCTCCCGACTTCCTGTGTCCCCGCTTTTTCACACGCGCGCCGCACAGCTTGTAAATAGAAATAATAAACTTAGATGTTTTACATTAATTCAATTAAAATAGCTCCGTTCGCACAGCCAACCACTTCGACAGACAAATACACACTCACCTGTAATATAAAGGTTCGCCGGCTGGATTCAAGGGAGCGGTCTTTTACCGATTTTTCTGAAAATCATGCCTTACAGTGCACAGTCTGACCTGTCCGGATCGTGCGGCCAGCTGGTCTGGGTAGGTCTGGAAGGAACCTATCCGACCGAGGCGGAGTGGAGGATGCTGGAGCATATCCGTCCGGGAGGAGTCACCCTCTTCCGGCGCAACATCGAGAGCGCCGCCCAGGTGCGCGCCCTGACCAGCGCCCTCACCCGGCGCCTGAGACCAGCCCCTTTCCTGGCGGTGGATCAGGAGGGCGGCCGTGTGAGCCGGCTGAACGGAGTCCTGACCGATCTGCCTCCCGCTGCCAACTGGGCGAAGGACGGATCCATTGAGCGTGTCATGCGCCTTGCTTACTGGAAGGGACTGGGATTGCACGCGCTCGGGTTCAACGTCAACTTCGCTCCCTGCGTCGATCTCTCGGAGCCTCAAGAGCCCAACGGCATCGGCGATCGGGCTTTCGGGAGCGATCGCATCCGGGTGACCCGCCTCAGCTATGCGTATTTGAGGGGACTCGCGGCCGCAGGGGTAGCGGGGTGCCTGAAGCATTTTCCGGGCCTGGGCTGCGCGCGGATCGATTCCCACGATGCACTGCCCCGAATCGATCGCGACCGGCCGGCCCTGTGGCGACACGACCTGTTTCCGTTCCGCTGCCTGGTGCGCTCCAGTCCTATGGTGATGGTGGCTCACGCTCACTACCCGTCGATCATGGGGGAAACGCCCTGGCCCGCAAGCCTCTCCCGCATCATGCTGGTGCGCCTGCTGCGCCATCGCCTCGGCTTTCGGGGTCTGGTGCTGACGGACGACCTGGAGATGGGCGGAGTACCCATCCGACATGATCCGGAAGGAGTGGCGCGCCGCGCCCTGCTGGCAGGCGTGGATGTGCTGCTCTACTGCCGGCCTACGGATCTCGCTGAGCGCGCCTTCCGGTCGCTGCTCGAAGAGGCCCTCTCCCGGCGATCACTTCAGGCGATCGTGCGCCGGGCGGCTTCGCGGGTCGCCACCGCCAAGAAGGCTCTGGGAGTATGGCCTCCACGACGCACACGTCTGCCCAACCTGGAACGCGCCAACTCCGAACTGCGCTCCCTCCGGGGTCAGATGGATTCTCAGGTCTGAAGCCCGCGTCCCGTCAGACGCCGAAAAATGTCGAGGTATTTGTCCCGGGAGCCCGCGATCACCTCTGCAGGTAGGTGGGGCGCCGGAGGTTTCTTGTCCCAGGACAGGGTCTCCAGGTAATCACGCACGTACTGCTTGTCGTAGCTGGGCGGCGTGGAACCCGGCCGGTATTCCTGGGCCAGCCAGAATCGGGAAGAGTCCGGGGTCAGGGCCTCGTCACCGAGAACCACATCCTCCCCGTGCAGGCCGAACTCGAATTTCGTGTCCGCGATGATGATCCCGTTGGCCGAAGCCTGTTGCGCGGCGCTTCCGTACAGGTTGAGGCTCAGCTCCCGCAGGCGCCTCGCCAGCACCGCTCCCACCAGCTGCTCTACCCGCTCGTAGTTGATGGCTTCGTCATGGCCATCCTGGGCCTTGGTGGAAGGAGTGAATATCGGCTCGGGCAGCCGGTCAGCTTCCCCGAGCCCGGCGGGAAGCGCCACGCCACTGACCGAACCGCACCGTCGATACTCTTTCCAGCCGGACCCCACGAGGTACCCGCGCACCACGCACTCCACGGGCAACATTCGCAGGTGGCGTACAAGC
>CBEVTG010000402.1:0-2722 GCA_965552745.1 uncultured bacterium | reverse complement strand
GGAACTCAACAAGGCTGGTGCCGAAGAGGTCCTGAAGTGGGCCCTCGGGCGCTTCCACCCCAACATCGCGCTCGCCAGCTCGTTCGGAGTTGAGGACATGGTGGTTCTCGACATGATTCGCGAGCTGAACCCCGAGGCTCGTGTGTTCTCTCTTGACACGCAGCGCCTGCACACCGAGACATATGACTTGCTGCACCGCGCGGAACAAAAGTACAGCCTCAACGTTGAGCGCATGAAGCCGCAAGAAGACGCGGTCGAGGAAATGGTTCGTGAGCACGGACTGAACTTGTTCTACGACAGCGTCGACAAGCGCAAGATGTGCTGCGGAGTTCGCAAGGTCGAACCGCTGAAGCGCGTGCTCTCGACGCTCCAGGCCTGGATCACCGGCCTGCGCCGGGATCAGGCCGCAACCCGCACCGATGTGCACAAGATCGAAGTCGACAAGGCGTTCGGCGGCATCATTAAAGTCAATCCGATCGCGGACTGGTCTTCGGATCAGGTGTGGGATTACATCCGTGCGCATGAGGTGCCGTACAACCTGCTCCACGATCGCGGTTTTCCCAGCATCGGCTGCGAGCCCTGCACCCGACCGGTGAAGCCGGATGAGGATCCTCGCGCCGGGCGCTGGTGGTGGGAGCAGACTGCCGGGCAAAAGGAGTGCGGTTTGCACGTCGCGGACCCGCCGAGCGAGGCCGCAAAAAACTGACCCCTGGATGCAACAAGACTACTACCCCCCAACTTTTAGGGGCGAATCGAGGTTTCGATCACTACCTGTAGTGTCCGAGAGGACGGCCTTCGCCCGGACACGATCGGCCAGAAACCCTTATCCCACTTAGATTTCCCTTGACACACGCGGGGCTGGATTCGTAGACTCTCGCGAGTGGAGTAAAGTGGATTGGAGTGGAACGAGATGCTCCCCTCCTGGCCTCGACTTCCTCGAAGGTTCCTCCTGGCTTTCCCCAGTCACCCACTAAGCTCCTGTAAATGCTGCGCGGAAGCTCACTTGCCAAGATCGATGAAAAGGGCCGCCTCAAGGTACCGAGCACCTTCCGCTCCGTCGTCGTGGAACGCTACGGCCCCGACCTCTTTGTCACCAGCCTGAGGGGAGATTTCATGCGGCTTTACCCCCTGCCGATCTGGATCGAGATCGAGAAGAAGCTGTCGAAGCTGCCGAGCATGGAACCAGCGATCGGGCGGTTCCTGAATGCGGTCAACTATTTCGGGCAGATGGCCCGTATGGATCGGCAGGGACGGGTACTCGTGCAACCGATGCTTCGGCAGAGGGCCGACATGAACGGCGAGGTCGTGGTCCTCGGCCAGCAGAGTTATCTCGACGTATGGAACCGTTCCCGCTTCGAGTCCAAGCTCAAGAGCGATCCTTTCACGGAGGTGGATCAGAAGGTCCTCTCCGCCCTGGAGCTGTGAGGACACTTTGGATGCCACACATGTCCCCGTTCTGCCCGTCGAGCTGCTGGAGCTCCTGCGCCCCCGGCCCGGAGCACGCCTGGTGGACGGCACGCTCGGCGGCGGCGGATATGCTCGAATGCTCCTGGAGCAAATCAGACCGGACGGGATATTGCTGGGGATCGATCGAGACCCGGAGGCCGTGGAAAGGGTGAGCCGCGACCTCTCCAGTCACGGTCTGGCTCTGAGACTGCGTTGCGCCGACTTCGCGGACGTGGAGTCGCTTCTGGTGGAAGAGAAGCTCGCACCAGTGGACGGCATCGTGGTGGATCTGGGACTATCTTCGTTGCAGCTTGCCGATGCGGCGCGCGGCTTCGCTTTCTCCCTGGAGGGTCCGCTCGACATGCGCTATGACCGGAGCCAGGGATCCACTGCAGCCGATCTCCTCGAGCGGCTCCCCGAATCAGAGATCGCTGATCTGATCTGGCGCTACGGCGAGGAGCGAGCGTCGCGCCGGCTGGCCCGCCGCATCGTGGAGCAACGCCGGGAGGCTCCCCTGCGCACTACCTCCGATCTCGTCCGCCTGGCGGCACGCTGCGTGCCCCGGAGGCGGCGCGGCCGGCGCGCCGCCCATCCGGCAACCCGCGTGTTTCAGGCACTGCGCATCGCCGTCAACCGGGAGCTCGAGAGCCTCGAGCGCTTCCTGGAGGATGCACCCTCGACACTGGCCCCCGGGGGACGTCTCGCTGTCGTTGCGTTTCACTCGCTGGAGGATCGCCTCGTCAAGACCTGCTTCCGCGAGCTGGAGAAGACCGGCGGCTACGTGCGCGTCACGCGCAAGGTGGTCAAGGCCGGAGACCGCGAGGTGGAGAAAAATCCACGCGCCCGCAGCGCGCGTCTGCGGGTCCTGGAGCGCGCAGCATGAGTCGCCGCGTGCGCAAGGCCCGCGTGGTACGCGAGCGCGATCCCCGCAGCATGCGGCACCTGGGCTTCCTTTTTCTCCTGTGCGCAGCCGCCGCTTCCCTTTTCCTGTTCTCTCTATGGCAGCGCGTGGAGCTCACAGGGCTGCATTACCAGATCGAAAAGCTGCGCACCGAACGCGACGAGCTCCTCGAGAAGCAGACACAGCTGCGCGTCAAGCGCTCGGAGCTCCAGGCGCTACCGCGCGTCGAGCGTATTGCCCGCGGTAAGCTGGGATTGAGGTCCGCCACCGCACCTCAGCTTTACGCCTTCGATCACACGGGACGTCTGGTTGCCGCCGGGATTCAACCGATAGCCTCGCTGCGATGAAACCGCTACCGAGACTCACACCCCAGGA
>CBEVTG010000401.1:0-2733 GCA_965552745.1 uncultured bacterium | reverse complement strand
CGCGCGGGCCCGGGGATATAATCTGGCCACCGTACCGGCTTGATTCGAGCGGGACCGATGCCCGGCAATATGCGTCACGACTGGAAATCCGAGGAGGTCGAGAGCCTCTACAACCGGCCACTCCTCGACCTCGTGCACCAGGCGCGCGAGATCCATTGCCAGTACCACGATCCCGGATCTGTGCAGCGCTGCACACTGCTGTCGATCAAGACGGGTGGCTGCCCGGAGGACTGTGCCTACTGTCCCCAGAGCTCCCACTACGAAACGGGTGTGGAGCGCGAGGGGCTCATGCCCCTCGAGAGCGTCCTCGCCGCCGCGCGGCGTGCCCGCACTGCGGGCGCCAGCCGCTTCTGCATGGGAGCGGCATGGCGGGATGTCCGCGAGGGGCCCGAGTTCGAGCGGGTCCTGGAGATGGTGACCGGTGTGGCGCAGGAGGGGATGGAAGTTTGCGTCACGCTCGGCATGCTGACGGCGGGGCAGGCTTCGCGGCTGAAACAGGCGGGTCTCACCGCGTACAACCACAACCTGGACACGTCCCCTGCCTACTATCCCAGGATCATCTCCACGCGCACCTACGATGAGCGCCTGGCGACGCTCAAGAACGTCCATGAAGCGGGCATCAGCGTGTGCTGCGGCGGGATCGTCGGGATGGGAGAGTCGCACCAGGATCGGTGTGATCTCCTGAGGGTGCTGGCGAATCTGGAACCGCATCCCGAGTCCGTGCCCGTGAACCTTCTTGTGCGCGCACCCGGCACGCCGCTCGAGGCGGTTGCCGATCTCGATCCATTCGAGCTGGTGCGCACCGTCGCCACGGCCCGCCTGCTGATGCCGAAATCGCGTGTGCGCCTGTCGGCGGGGCGTACGTCTCTCAGTCGTGAGGCGCAGGCCCTGTGTTTCATGGCAGGAGCGAACTCGATCTTCTTCGGAGATCAGCTGCTCACCACCCCCAACCCGGAAATCAAGGCGGATCTGGATCTGCTCGCCACCCTCGGTCTCAGGACGTCATGAACAGGACCCTGGCGGAGTACCGCGCCGCGCTCGAGGCTGGCCTCGAGGCACGGCGGAAGGCAGGCCTCCTGCGTGCTCCTTTCCTGCCGGAGGGAGTGGACCTCAACTCAAACGACTATCTCGGTTTCGCGAACGACCCAGAGCTGGCGGCCCGCGTGGCAGAGGCGGTGCGCAGCCTGGGAGCCGGGGCGGGTGCGTCGAGGCTGCTGCGTGGCCACCTGAAGATCCACGAGAAAGCGGAGGCGCGGCTGGCGGAATTCTGCGACCGTCCCAGGGCACTGCTGTTCAGCTCGGGCTACGCGGCGAACACAGGTCTCATTCCCGCCCTGGCGGGCCGCGAAGATACCCTTTGCTGCGACGAGCTGCTTCACGCCAGCCTCATCGACGGAGCCCGCCTGTCGCGGGCCCGACGCGTGATCTTTCCGCACCAGGATCTGAACGCCCTCGAGGCAGAGTTGCGCGCGTCGCGGCACCGGCGCGCCTTCATTCTCACCGAGAGCCTGTATTCCATGGACGGCGATCTCACCGATCTCGAGGCCCTGTGCGACCTCGCGCAACGCCACGGGGCCCTGCTGATCGTGGACGAGGCTCATGCAACCGGCCTTTACGGTGAGCGGGGATCGGGACGGGTCGAGGCGCTCGGTCTGGAGGAGCGCGTCCTGTGCACAACTCACACTGGCGGCAAAGCGCTCGGTGTGGCCGGAGCCTGGGTGGCGGCCGACGCCGCGGTGATTGGCCACCTCGTCAACCACGCCCGAAGCTTCATCTTCTCCACGGCGACGATGCCGGCCATGGCGGCCGGACTGATCGCGTCGCTCGACCGCCTGGCGGCGGATCGATCACCGGTGGAGGCGGTGCACCGCAAAGCGGCCGCGCTGCGCAGCCGGCTGCGCGCGGCCGGGATCGATCTCCTGCGCAGCGAATCGCAGATCCTGCCGGTCGTGCTCGGCGGCAACGAACGTGCTCTGGGTGTGGGTGCGGCATTACGCCGCCAGGGCTTCGATGTGCGTGCCGTGCGCCCGCCCAGTGTTCCGGAGGGCACTGCGCGGTTGCGCGTCACGGTGAGGGCGCCCCTTCAGGACTCCGAGATCGAACGGTTTGTCGAGTGTCTCCTCGCGAGCTTTGAGGAGGTACCGGCTTGAAGGGAGTCTTCGTAACGGGCACCGGCACCGACGTGGGAAAGACGGTGCTGTGCGCGGCGCTGATGTCGTCCGCCCCGGAACCGGTGATCTACTGGAAGCCGGTGCAGAGCGGGCTCGCGGAGTCCGAGGGTGACACCGCCACGGTGCAGCGCCTGGCCGGGCTCGCTCGCGAGCGCATCCTCGACGAAGGCTACCGGCTCGCAGCCCCTGCTTCGCCCCACCACGCCGCCGCGGCGGAGAAGCAGGAAGTGGCGCTGGCACCACTCCTCGAAATCGTCCGGCGAAACGAAATACCTCAACGGCGCTGGGTTGTCGAAGGCGTGGGAGGACTGCTCGTGCCTCTCAATGCCTCGGACCTTCTGCCCGATCTCATGGAAGCCCTGGACCTTCCGGTGCTGGTGGCAAGCTCAACCCGCCTCGGTACCATCAACCACACACTGCTGACGCTGAGCGAGCTGGAACGCCGCAAGCTGTCCACCCTCGGCGTGGTGCTGATGGGCCCAGAGGACGAAAGCGCACGCACCGGGATCGTCCAGCATGCCCGCGTACCGATTCTGGCGCACCTGCCGCACCTCGATCCGCT
>CBEVTG010000400.1:0-2735 GCA_965552745.1 uncultured bacterium | reverse complement strand
GAGCACGCACCCGAAGCACGAGATGCAATGCTTCTCGCCTCCGGGGTCGGTGGAAAACCGTTTCTGCGGTCTGTGGTGCCGGGCGCCCGGGTCCGGCCAACCGTCACCTGAACGGGTCCGGAAGAGGCTCCTCGTCCTCCGGCGCTACAGGCTCAGGTGTCGGTTCCGGCGCAGGCTCGTGTTCCGGATCGGGTTCCGGGGCTCGTTCCGGTTCAGAGGTAGTGTCAGGTTCTGGCTCGGGTGCAACCTCCGGCTCGTCGGGCGCGACCTCCGGCTCGGGCGTGCTCACAGGCGGCGGTGGCGTGGCCGTGGGAGCCGGCGTTGCCGGCAGATCCGGCAGCGGGGCAAGCGGATCGAGCACCGCATCGAAGCCATCACGCTCACCGACCGGGAAGTGGAACCCGAAGCCGATGGTGAACAGGCGATTCGTGAACCGTTCATCAGAGAGGGAGCTGTTGAGAGAAGTTGGCTCCTGCACCGGCCGCTCCGTGCGGTACTTCTGGAAGCGTAAGTCGAAGCGCACATCGATGTGTTCGCTCACGGGGATCTTTACGCCGCCCCCACCCTCCCAGAAGAAGTCGGTGTTCTTGTGACTTTCACCCAGCAGGAGTTCCCGATCCTGCACGATGAGCCCAGCTCCGAGAAAGACATAGGGCACCGACTCTCCATCCGGCAGGAAATGGTAGAGGACGTCGAACCCGTACAGATCCATGTCAGCATCAAAGGAACCTAAATCGGCTGTCTCGGTGCGCATGGCCGTCCACGATCCCTCGAGCTCGATCCACGGTGTGAAGCTGTACCCGGCACGCAGCGCGACGGCCAGGTTATCGTCACCGAAATCGCTGCTGACAAACATGCCACCAAAGTTGAAGGAGAAATCCCATGACTTCCCCTGGACCTCTGCCCGCGCGGAGGTTGCAAACATGATGGCCGCCATTCCCAGCCAGAACGGGATCACAAACCTGCGCAGGTAACCCCAGGCACGCATCAGAACAAATATCCCACTCTAAGGTAGGGTCCTTCGAAGGTCACCTGGTCGGTCTCGAAAATGTCGTCTGCTCCGAAGAGATGACGCGCCCTGGCATCGTACCAGTACGCGTACCGGTATCCAGCCCGAACATCCAGTGTTCGCCAGATGACGTACGAAACATACATATCGAGATCGATCTGGGTGAAGGTCTGGCTCAGGTTGTGGACTTCATTGAATGTCAGGAGTTCGCCGGCAGATCCGATGGCCCGGAACGAAACGTTGCTGCTATCGGTGTCACCGAAGAGGGTCGCCACTCCAAGGCTTCCGCCGAGCCCCCAGCTAGGAGTGAAATCATACTGAAACCCCGCTCCCACGCGAGGCCCCACACCCAGCGACTCCACTTCTTCGATCGCCAGATCCGTGGTACTACCGATGTAGGGCACCTCGAGACGGTGCTCGTAGCGGGAGTAGCGCAGACCGAGGATCCAGGTGGCCCGAAAGTTGTCGGTCAGCTTAAAGTCACGAGAGTAGGCGATATCCACCGCACGGGCTAGCACCTTAGCGGTCCCTTCGAGCGAGCTGCGTGCCACCGGCACGTCGAGGAACGACGTGGGCAGCAGCGTGACCGCGGGAGCAGAGGACGCTCCCGCGTTCTGCGTTTCCTTGTATTCGTAATAGGAGATGCCGACCCCCCCCTGCCTTTCGGGAATGAGCCAGCCGATGTCGTACCGGAACTCGGCGGAGCGGTCGAAGCGAAGGTCCACGTCCCCGGGCCCGGCCGTGCTGGTGGCGAGATCGAACTCGAGATTGGAGACTCGATCGCGGTAGCCCGTGATACCGATGTAGAAACCGCGTTCGTCCTGATCGCGCTCCATCTCGGCGGCGGTGGCCACAGGGGAGCCGAGCAGGCACACAAGTGCCACCGCGCTCAACGCACGGCGCACTGATACTTGGGCTTTAGAGCCAGGCGGGTTCACGTCATTCCATCTGGGAAACTTTTCGAGTTTATCGTTCATTTTGCAACCCTGTCAAGAGTGGTATCAGCCATCGATTTCCACAACCTCTGTGGAAATCCGCGTGCATAAATCGACGCGTGAATCGCTAACCTATCGCCGTCGAAATGGATCCAGCAAACTGCCCAAATTGGTGGCACCTGGTTCGATCAGCGATGACCTCCAGTCCTGTACTGAACCGCTTCCGCCACATGACGCTCGAGAATTTGATCGGATGCCTCGATATCGGCCAGGGTGAGGGCCACCTTGAGCACCCGGTGGCGGACCCGCGGGGACAGCGCGAAGCGGGAGGTGACGGAGTCGAGCAGGCGTTGCGTCCCTCCACCGAGCGGAGCAACCCTCTCCAGAACCGGAGCAACCAGGTGCCCGTTCAGGACTCCTTCCTGTGCCCTCCTCGACATCATGCGCGAGCGTGCGTGTTCTACACGACCGCGCACCGCCGCCGACGGCTCCCGTGGCCCATCCCAGGCAGTCTGATCCGGTCTCATGATCTCCACCTGGAGATCCATGCGGTCGAGCAGGGGGCCGCTCAGGATGCGATCGTGGCGGCGCCACTGTGCCTCGCTACACAGACAGGGGTGTACCGGATCTCCACGGTAGCCGCACGGACAGGGGTTGAGGGCGGCAACGAGAACACAGCGTGCCGGCAGGGTTACGGTGCGGCGGCTGCGGGCAATCCGCACCTCCCCTTCCTCGAGCGGCTGGCGTAACGCCTCCAGCACCCGGGGGCGGAACTCGCTCAGCTCATCCAA
>CBEVTG010000399.1:0-2742 GCA_965552745.1 uncultured bacterium | reverse complement strand
TAGAGCAAGCGGGGTGCCAGCTTTACGTCGCCCCGGGAAAGCACACGAAGTGTCTTGGTTTGTGTTAGTTAAGAAACGCCTGGCCAGATTTATCCGAATCCGTGATGCATGTGTTTCTGATCGGGATGTGGACACATTTGCATGCGCACTGGCGAGAGCTTTGGCGGCTGAGCACAAAAGGGGCGCTTTATTGCTGGCCGGAATCCGCACACGGCCACGTCCGGATCCCGTACACGCCGGAGATGGGGTCTGTTGAGTCTGTGGTCAGAAGGCCGACGTTCGGGTGACTCCTGGCGGTGGTTCCACCGGAGGTGCGCAGGAACTCAATCTGGATCTGTCAGAAGGATGGCGCTAGAAACAGGGGAGGGCGGGGAAGCTTAGTGGGGAGTGGGGTTCAGCCTCAGGCGCGAGGGTGCAGGGCCCGGCCCAGCATGCGATTAAAGATGTTGTGGCGCGCCAGGAAACCGATGGGAGGCGATTTGCGCAGACCCATGCGCTTGAGGCGTTTGCGGATTGGAACGTGGGAGGGATTCAGAGCCAGACCGCGGCAGAACGTTTCATGAGCTCTTCCACGCTCACCCCGGGCGAGGAGGACCTCTCCCAGGTTGTAAAAGATGTCGGGGTTGAAGAACTCCTTCTCGGCGGCCGCGCGGCACAGGCTCAGTGCCTGACCGTACTTCCTGCGAGCCAGAGCGAGCGTATAGCCACAATAAGACAGGAGCTTGGCCGACGGCTCGAGACGATGCTTCCGGACGAGCGCCAGCGCGGCCTCAAAGCACTTTGCTGCCTCCCCGAGCCGGCGGGCCGCCAGATGCTCCAGGCCCCGCCGGTACATCTGTTGTGCGTCTTTCATGAGTACAGTCTGTGTTGGGCTCCTACCTAATATAAGGTCTGATACGTGAGGAGCAACCGGGTTGGATGCAACATCGCCGTCGCGGACGTGGAGAACGGTGAAAGGGAGAGAAACTTCTCGAGAGTCTGTCCAGAATCTGGACGGGTGTCGAAAAAAAGTTCGGGCCGCTAAGCGGAAATGTCCCTGAGCAGCTTCACGACCTTGCCGCCCCGGGGGGAAGTTTTTCTCGGCGCCATCGCCCGCGCACGCCGCCGCGGGCGGGGAGGCGCATCGTAGTGAGAGGCGCTGCGGTCGGATCTCTCAGAAGACCCGCCGCTGAGCAGGGCGTCGAGAGAAGCGGGCTCCTGGACGATGGTGAGAGCTCTGCGAACGCTCGAGACCGGGATCCCTGCTTTACGCGCCAGCTCCTCCGGGCTCGGCTCGCGTCCGAGACGGCGCACCATCTCCGGAAGGGTGCGGTTGATCTTGTTGACGGTGTCAGCCATGTGCACGGGAATTCGAATGGTGCGCGACTGATCGGCAATGGCGCGCTGGATAGCCTGGCGGATCCACCAGGTCGCATAGGTAGAGAATTTGTAGCCGCGTTTGTATTCAAACTTGTCGACCGCACGCATCAGTCCGATGTTCCCCTCCTGGATGAGATCGAGGAAGTGAAGCCCGCGTGTGGTGTATTTCTTGGCGATCGAGACGACGAGGCGCAGGTTGGCCTCCACGAGCTCGTCTTTGGCCTTCTGCGCCCTGCCCTCGGCGACACGAAGGGCCCGTGCGATGACACGAATCTCATCCGCGCCGACCTGGTATCCCTCGAGCAGGGTGCGAATCTCACTCCGGGTTTCGTTGATTTTCTTCCGAAGCGCTGCACGCTGCTCTTTTCCGCGGCTCTGCTGAAGGCGCCGGAGATACCCTTTCAAATCACGCTCCAGCAGGCCAATCTTCCCGTCGGCGCTCTTCAGGCGCGAAGCGAATTCATCGATCAGCGCCTGGCCAGGCTTCATCGTCTGAATGATCCAGGAAGCGATCACCTGTGCTTCCAGAAGCCTGCGCCGCCGCGCCAGCCGCCGTGCCTTGCTGCCGCTCGGGCGCATGGCCAGCGGGCGCAAGAACGCGATTTCCTGCTGTTTGAGGGAGAGAAGCTTCAGCAATCGCCGGGTTCGAGGACTCTTGCGTACAGTCGGCTCCTCTCCGGGGGCTGGTTCTGCGGCGGCTTCCGGGGAGCCGCCGAGCAGGTGGGCGGCCAGAGCGGGTGACCGGCAGACGATCTGTCGAGCGCGCAGCTCCCCGCGCTCGATGCGGCGCGCGATGGCGACCTCTCCCTGGCGGGTGAGGAGCGGGACGGCCCCCATCTCGCGCAGGTAGGTCCGCACCGGGTCGTTAGAGCCGTCATCCCGGTTGTAGTACGTGCGAACGGAACGCTGCCTTTCCTCGCCGGGACTGTCACCTACAGGGGTCACCTTACTGTTCAACAAATCGTCCACTGGTTGGGTCGCCTCCTGATCCGGCTTTCGCCGGAGATTGATATCAAATGACTTACGGGCCCTTGTTCCTCGGCGCCGGAGTCCTGATCGGTAAAATAGCAAGTCCGATGCCAGCATCGCATGGCTGTGCCGGGTCGGCGGAAAAAGAGGCACTGAGCCCCTAACAGCAGCGGCTGCCGATTCGTTCCAGCCTTCCTACGGATCCGGCGCCGCAAATGCGATAATGAGCGAACTTCTTCCCGTCATGAGCCGAACCGCCAGCGGAGAGACCCTCTACCCCCGGCTACGGGAAATCCAGAAGCGGGACGGGTTTATCTCCAGGCAGGCTGTCGAGGCACTCGCGCGCGAGCTGAACGTTCCCCTGTACCAGCTCCAGGGGCTGGTTTCGTTCTATCCGGCTTTCCGGACCGAGCC
>CBEVTG010000398.1:0-2743 GCA_965552745.1 uncultured bacterium | reverse complement strand
GGACCGGTAGGGCTCTTGATCCCGCTGCTGTGCGCCGCCGCCTGGGCCGTTTCCGAGGGAGGATGGGGCTACCTGCGCCGGTTACGGCCCTGGTGGCTCGCCGTTGCGGCGCTGCCCGTTCTGGCGTGGGGCGTCGAAGTGGCCCGCGCGGCATCTGAGTCCTACTCGCTGATGGAAGCCGTGCGGGAACATGTTCTCGAGCGCTTCGCGCATGGGATGCACCACCCCCGCCCGTCTTATTACTTTCTGTACTCGTTTCCGCTGGAGTTCATGCCCTGGACCGTGTTCATCGCCGCCTGGGCTCTCCCCCCGTGGCCACTGTCACCATCGGCGCAGGCCGGCCGGCGCCGGGCGCTCATCTGGCTGCTGGCCGTGGCGGCCATGTTCACGATTTCGATCGAGAAGCGGCCCGTGTACTTGCTGCCTATCTTCCCAGCGGCCTGTCTCTTTCTTGCAGGAACCTGGCCGCGCCAGGGCTGGTTGGCCGGGAACCGGTGGGATCGCTGGCGCCTGCACACGCCCTTCGTTCTGCTGGCACTGGTTGCCGGCGGGTTGCTGGTTGCCGCCCCCGTAGCGCAGGGGCAGCTGGGAGCCGGGGGGTGGTCTCTTGCGGTGGCGTCCTCCTGCGCGCTGGCCGCCGCCCTCGGCGCGCTGCGCGCTGCGCGGACGGGCCAGGGCCGCACCGCGCTCGGTCTCGCAGCCGGAAGCTCAGCCATATTGCTTCTGAACCTGTCTCTCAGCCTGTCGCCCGTGCTCGATCAAAGCAAATCGGCGCGCCCCCTGAGCGAGCGAATCGTGGCCCGGATGGGAACCTCCGGACGGCTCGGCATGTATCCCTTTTACCGCTCGGCCTACGTGTTCTACACGGGCCGCTTTCTGCAGGAGATCAAAACCTTGCCCGAACTCGAGGACTTCCTCAGACGGGCGGATACGTTCTGCATCATTGAACGGGGACATTACGATCGCCTCCCAGCCACCCTGCGTGGTCGCCACCCACCCCTGGAAGAGGGGCGCGTGGGTCATCGCTACATGCTTCTGATCGGCGGCGCCCCAGCTCAGCCAGGAATCCAGAACCAGAGCAGGAGCACGATCGACCCCAGGCCGAGCACCATCAGGTACTCCCGGTTTCGCACCATGCGCCCCCAGGCCCAGGGACGGCGTTCCGCATCGGGGTAACGTCCCGGCGACGGAAACAACACCGGAACCGAGTGGCGGTAACGCTGCCAGCGATCTCCATGCTTGCCCTCCAGGCGGGTGCCCTCCACACGCAACTTGCGCGGCATGTAGTAACCGAAGAAACCTGCCAGCCCCACGCCGAGCACGACCCAGTTCAGCCCCCAGGGCAGCGTACACATGACTCCCAGCCCCCGCAGGATGAACAAGCGTCCCAGGTAGAGAGGATTCTGCGTGTAGGCGTAGGGACCGCTCGTCACCAGCTCCTCCGACTTCAGAAGGTGGCCTGCGGCCCACCAGCGGATCGACTCCCCGACCACGAGCAGGGGGAAGCCGAGCAGCACCCAGCTTCGTTCCGGGCGCGCCAGCCAGACGAACACGACGACCCCTGCAAACAGTGCCAGCAGTCGTACAATCCCCAAGAGACGGTTCCTCATGCTCGATCGCTCCTTCCCGGTGCCGATTATTGGGCCCGGCCGCCATCCGGCCGTCGAGATTTCCCGAGGCGCCTCAGGCGCCAGATCCAGCGGTGCGGCCACCAGCGGGGCTCCAGCCGGTCGGCGCCGGTGTCACCATCGGCGCCATAGCGGCGCCGCAGCTTTTCCACGGCCCGCCGATCAATCTCCATCCAGCGGCGAAACAGGGCCGCGCGCAACCATCCCCCCGGACCCTTGCGTACCATGGCAGTGGCCCAATCGAGCACCCATGGATATTGTGAACCATCCACGATGACATCGCGCCGGTGCAGATCCCCATGGGCGACACCACGCTCGTGCACCTGCCGGATGACCTGCTCAAGGCGGTCGAACACCTCCGGGGGCAGGGAGCGGCGGGGACAGTGATCGAGACGCCGCCCCTCGATGCGCTCGCACTGCAGGCAATCCGGTCCGGGGCGAGCCATGAGCGCGGGTACACCCCGCACTCCCACCAGAAGGCGGTAGGCGCGTTCCTCGCGATCGAGCGCCCGGCGCCCGGCGAGCCAGCGCACGCAGAGCGACTGATGAGAGACGCTCTTGAGCACCACGGCTTTGCCCTCCCGGTGCAGCGCGTAGACACGAGCCTTGGTGAGGTTGCGCCCGAAACTCAACAACTCTCCGCGGGGCGCGTTGGGGGGGTCGGCCTGTCGTGCTATCATTCTCTCTCCCGCGCCTGCCGCATACCGGGCTGATGAACGGTTCTCCCCCTGGCACCGACTGGTCCCGCCTCGACGTTCAGGCCCTCGTTCGCCTGAGAGAGCGCTGGCTGTGCCGTGGCGGAGCCTGGAAGGCTGATCTGTCCCTGTTGCGCAGCGGTCCCGAGCACGCGGTCCTCAAGGACTTCACGAGCAAGTCGGCATTGGTGAGATGGATCGGGCGCATCCAGGTGTCGAGGGAAGCGCACACCTACGAGGAGCTGTCGGGATTGCAAGGAGTCCCACGCCTGCTGGGCCGGCCCTCGCCTGAATCGCTCCTGCTCAGTTACGTGGAGGGCCACCGGCTCAGCAAGGAACGTGGCGCCGCGGATGCTTCCTCCCTTGCTGAGAACCTCGAACGCCTGATCGAGCAGTTCCATCTCCGGGGCGTCGCACACG
>CBEVTG010000397.1:0-2753 GCA_965552745.1 uncultured bacterium | reverse complement strand
CTCGAAGCTCTGCGAGGAGCCGCAGTCGACGCCGCAGTTGCAGCTGTCCTCGATCCCCTCGCACGACAGATCACCGCAGCAGCTCGCCTCGACCGTCTGATCCGAGGAGCAGCTGAAGCCGCCCTCATCGCACCGGGTGTCATTGCACCCCACCGGATTCGTTCCGCCGTTTCCGCAGCAGTAACGATTCGCTGGTTTGCCGCCCTGCACGCCGTTGCAGTCCGCGGCGCAGGAGACGCAGTCTTCACCGACGGCAATATCGCAGACTCCATCCCCGCACTGCGCCCCTGCGATCGACATGCAGTCACCGCACCCCGAGCAGTCCTCGCCCGGATCGCAGACGCCGTTGTTGTCACACACGGAGCAGCTCGCGCACGCGGAGAGATCAAAGTCGTCGCAGCTGGAATTGCAACCCAGGCTGCCGCCCATGCAGCCGAAGTCGGCACAGCTCAGGCCGGCTACGTCAGTCCCGTCGCACATCTCGCCGCCCTCCCGCACGCCGTTTCCGCACGTGTGGCAGTCAGAGCTGTCGTACGTGCAGTCGGTGTTACAGGACAGACTCCCCTGCGAGTGGCCAAACGTTCCGCAGGTTGCGCCGTTCAGGTTGCTTCCGTCGCACTCCTCGGTCCCGTCGATAATTCCGTTCCCACAGCTGGTGGCGGCCGGGCGGAAGTTGGCGACGTAGATGGCCGTGTCGTTGACCGTGCGATAGTTCTCTCGGTCGCCGGCGATACCGGTCGGATCACCGTTAAAGATGATGTTCGGGTTTGAGAAATACGGGTGGCGCGTGCAGTAGACCACGCACTGAAAGGAGTAGGACAGCACCGTGCGGTAATCGCCTTCGATGTAGTGGCCGTACGACCAGGGGTAGGCGGCCCCGGTCGGGTAGTTGGTCGCGTCCTCCGGGTTGTGATCGGCGCCCTGGTTGTGGCCGAACTCGTGCGGCAGCGTCAGGTTATCGCCGGCACAGTCCCAGGCGGTCACCTGGTAGGCGTTGGGCGCGAAGTCGACGCTCGGTTCCGACATCAGGTAGGCGGCGCCGCAGCTCGTCAGGTTGTGGATGATCAGCGCGACCATGTCGGCGCTGTATAGATCGCGCAGCGCGTTCACCTCCGGGTCGCCCCTGACCCAGGCGAGATCGTTTGAGAAGTGCCTCGCCTCACGGTGGTCGATCTCCTGCATGTGGACGATGTTGATGCGCGGAGTGATCTGGCTGTTGTCGTAGGCGGTGTGGGTGAGATCGACCGCGTTCTGCATCGTCGCCTCGAGCGCCGCTGTTCCGCCCGCCTCGGCCCGGGCCTTTTGCGTGTAGACGATCAGGACATCCTGGCGGTCGGGTGAGTCGGTGAGAGACTCCATGGATTGGAGGGCAGAAGCCGCTTGTGTCTCGGCCGGCGGTTCCACGCTGCCGGCACATTCCCGGTCCGTCCCCTCGGACGTCCCCTGGCCGGTGAGCGCCAGTCGGTGCTCTCCGCCGGCGCGAGGAAGCAGCCGGTAGACTCCTCGGGAGGTATACAGAACCCCCGCCGCCGCGCCGTCCTTCACGGTGAGAACAACGTCTCCCGTAACTTTTCGCGCTTTGGGGCCGACGAGGCGCCCCCTCCAGGTGTAATCGCCCGCCGACCTTTCCTTGAGCCGGGTGCGAAGTGCCACCACCTGCGTGCCGTCGAGCAGCCGGATCCTGAGCGCTCCGGCGCGCTCCAGTGCATCGAAGTTGACCTCGACCCGCGCTTCCGCGACAGAGTTGACGGACGCGAACCCGTCCCTCACCGGAACAGACCTTCGGAACAGATGCTCGGGAGGACCGGCGGTGAGAGGCGGTGCGGCGGCGCTGGAGAGCGCGAATACCGTCAGCAGGAATATGAGAGAGACGAGAGCAAGGCCGCGGTTGAAGTGTCTCATAGCGTTTCCACTCCTCGAAAGTTGCGTTGCAGCAATAACAGCACACGCACTACGGTGGGGCCGCAAGTGAGAACCGTGCCTTTAGTGTAAATGTAGATTATTTATATCATATATGTAACTTCTGGTCAACAGGGTGCGAAGGTGCGAAAAACTAGTTTCCCGCGTCCTTGTACAGCGACCCGGCCGTCAGGGCGGCGATGATGGCGCCCAGCCACAGCTCGAGCATCCACCAGAGAGGGAAGATGCGGTCATACGTGGCCCAGGTGGCTGAGCCGTAGTTGGCGGGGACTCCCGCGGCGAAGCCGACCAGCAAGCCGACGATGAGGGCCGTCCTGGGCCCCGGCCCGCAAGTAGTCCGCACCGAGGCGTACAGGAGCGAGACCACCACGCCGAGCGCCAGGAGAATGAGGATCCAGCCCGGCATGAAGAACCCGTAGCGAGGCTCGGAGAGAAAGTGGCCTGCTGCCTGGGCCTCTTCGTAGCGGGAGCCCAGGAACACCACATTGACGATCATGCTCCACGCCACCCACGCCAGCCCTCCGACCAGCCCCCCCATCCACATCCGCCCGCGATTAATGGAAGCCATGCGTCACCTCCCTTGATTGGGGGCCGATCCTAGCACCAGTCACGCCGGAGGGGCCTCCAGATATGATTTCGACGGAAAATACCGCAAGATCTTGAAAAAGCTGGGTATTCACGGTACTCATTAGGAGTTCCTGTAGAAACTCCTGGAGTGATCCCTTCCAGGCTCCCATCCGGACTCACAGAGTGCACAGAAGATTCCTTCAGGGTTTCCGGGCCGTTGGCCTGACGGTCTGCCTCGTCGCCGCGGCAGGCGCGAGCGGTGCTCC
>CBEVTG010000396.1:0-2753 GCA_965552745.1 uncultured bacterium | reverse complement strand
AGTTCATGGACTCCATGAGCGGTGCGGTCAAGTAGACCCCCCCCCCCTCTTCCAGCACCCCCACGAGTTCCGTATAATAAAGAGTTTGTAGGAGAGGCTCGGTCCCCGGGGCCGGAATCTCCAGGAGCAACGTATGAAAGAAGGTATCCACCCCAAGTACTACGATGTGACGGTGACCTGCGCCTGCGGGATCAGCTTCCAGACCCGGTCCACGGTGAAGGAGCTACGCATCGAGCTCTGTTCGGCCTGCCACCCGTTCTTTACCGGCCGCCAGAAGCTGATCGACACAGCGGGCCGCGTGGAGCGCTTCCAGAAGCGCTACGAGGCGACCAAGGCCGTGACCGCTGAGATCGAGGCCCGGCGTGCCGCCAAGAAAGAAGCGCGCCGCCAGGCCCGCGAGCAGGCTCTCTCGGGCGGCCGGCGCCGTCCGCTCATCTCCTCGCAGGCAAAGCCGGTGGCTAAGGGCAAGGCCAGGGTCAAGACTGAGGCGAAGCCGAAGGCAGAGGCGAAACCCAGGGCCGAAGCGAAACCCAAGGCCGAAGCGAAACCCAGGGCCGAAGCGAAACCCAGGGCCGAGGCGAAAGCCGGGGCCGGGGAGTCCGCTAAGGAACCGTCCGGCGCCACCGCCAAGGCCCGGAAGAAAGAGCCCAAACAGGCCGCCAAGGCCTGATCTGGCATAGGGGGCTTCTCGGTGCGTGCCGATCTCGCCGCCAAGCTCAGCAGCCTGGAAGAGAAGTTCCAGGCGCTCAGCACCCAAATGGGCGATCCCGCCTTCGTGACGGATCAGGTCCGCTACGTGGCGGCCGCCAAGGCGTTCGGCGAGCTCGAGCCGATCGTCGAGCGCACCCGCGCCTACCAAGCAGCCGAGCAAGAACTTACCAAGGCCAGAGAACTGGCCAAGACCTCTACCGATCCCGAGCTCAAGGAGCTGGCCCACGAAGAGGTCCGGGATCTGGAGCGCCGCCTGGTGAGCCTCGAGACAGAGCTCAAGGCCTTGCTGGTGCCCCGCGATCCGAACGACGAAAAGAATGTCATCCTCGAGATCCGCGCCGGCGCCGGAGGAGACGAGGCCTCGCTGTTCGGCCAGGAACTTTTCCGCATGTACAGCCGCTACGCGGAGGACAAGAAATGGAAGGTGGAGGTTCTGAGCACGAGCTCCACGGGCTTGGGTGGCATCAAGGAGGTCATCGCCTCGCTGGAGGGTAAGGGAGCCTACAGCATTCTGAAATACGAGAGCGGTGTGCACCGGGTGCAGCGGGTGCCGGTGACCGAATCCTCGGGGCGCATCCACACCTCGACCGTAACGGTTGCCATCCTGCCGGAGGCCGAGGAGGTCGAGATTCAGATCGACGAGAAGGATCTGCGTATCGATCGATTTTGCTCCACCGGCCCGGGAGGTCAGAGCGTCAACACGACCTATTCCGCCGTGCGCATCACCCACGCGCCCACGGGGCTGGTGGTGAGCTGCCAGGACGAAAAATCGCAGCACAAGAACAAGGCGCGGGCCATGCGCGTACTGCGCTCGCGCCTCTACAACATCAAGCTCCAGGAGCAGCAGGCCCAGCGCGCCAAGGATCGACGGGACCAGGTCGGAACCGGAGAGCGTAGCGAGAAAATCCGCACTTACAATTTTCCGCAGGGACGGATCACCGACCACCGCATCAACCTGACCCTGCACCGGCTCGAGGACGTTCTCGACGGGAACCTCCAGCCGCTTCTCGACCCGCTCATCACCCATCATCAAGCCGAGAAGCTCAAAGAAGAAGTCCGCGCCTAACCGGGGTAGGACGCGTACGGCGGGGTTGCTGGCCAGGGCAGACCGCCAGCTGCGCGATGCCGGAATCGAAGCGGCGCGGCTCGAGGCTGAAGTGTTGCTGGCCGCGGCCACCGGCCGCACCCGCACCGATCTGCTGGCCTTTCCGGAGCGACTGGTTGCGCAGGAGCCGCGCCGGCAATTCGAGGCCTGGGTGCAGCGCCGCCGCCGCGAGCGCGTGCCGGTGCAGTACCTGACGCACCAGCAGGAGTTCTGGTCGCTCGACCTGTACGTGGATGAACGCGTTCTCATCCCCAGGCCCGAGACCGAATGCCTGGTCGATGAAGTTCTCCACCGCGCGGGGCCCCAGCCCGAGATCTGGATCGACGTGGGTACCGGCAGCGGCGCTGTGGCCCTCGCCCTGGCCTCGGAACATCCCGCCTGCCGAGTGCTGGCGCTCGACGTCTCGCGGGCGGCGCTCGAGGTCGCCTCGATCAACTGCCGCCGCAATCCACAGGCCGGTGAGCGCGTGACGCTTGTCGCCTCGAACCTGCTGTCGGCCCTCAGGCCGGCGCGCGGAACGGTGCAGCGCATCGTCGCCAACCTGCCCTACATCTCGCAAGCAGAGGAACGCACCCTCGCCCCCGAGGTCGCTGATCACGAGCCGCACGGGGCGCTGTTCGCGGGCGAGGACGCCGCAGCGCTCATCCGACGTCTGCTTCCAGAGGCCGCCGAGATCCTCAGCCCGGGCGGCAGCCTGCACCTCGAAATCGGGCCCACACTGCGAGACGAGGTCATCAGCTTCATCTCCGCGAGCGGCAGCTTTGCCGCCACCGAGGTGCGCAAGGACGCGCTCGGACACCCGCGCGTCGTGAGCGCGGTGCGCCTTCCATGACCGACACTCTGATCTCGCGTGAGCGTGCGATCGAGCTGGCGGTGGAGGACGTCGCTCTTCCTTCGGCGCAAGAGGTCGACGCGGCTGACGCCGATGGACGGGTGC
>CBEVTG010000395.1:0-2769 GCA_965552745.1 uncultured bacterium | reverse complement strand
TCGCTTCTCATGGCGCTGCGCAGCATGCACCCGGTGGGGTTTTGCGTGGCGCCTGTGGGCGGCACGATGGAGGTTGACGGAGTGAACATGCGGGGCCGCGTGACGGCGCACATAGTCCCCGCGGTAGTGCCAGCGCGGGACGGTGTAATGCACGACGTGGGGCTCGTAGGCCAGGTAGCCAATGCCGATCGTCGGAAGAAAGCCGATGCCAATCTGCAGGCCCAGCGAGGTGCGGCCGAAACGCCCCGCATGGATTGAAAAATAACCCGACGGCTCGTAGACGGGGCCGTAGCCGATCTGCAGCGGGTAAAAGAAGCCACCCGAAACATAGACGGAGGATGCTCCATAGTAGTTTGCTGCGAGCGTGGCATACGCTGAGCTGGGATAGAAGCTGTACCTGCCCGAAGCCGACAGGATGTAGCCGTCATCATGGTTACGATAATGGGCGGCACCGTAGGCGCCACCGTGACCATCGCAGTAGATTGCCGGCTCGTAATCGGCCCGTGCGGGAGAAACTCCCAGGATCGAGAGGGAGAGAATCAGGACCCCGAGCAGCACGGCCGGAGCGAGCCGGCCCTTCTCGAGAGCGATGGAGCGGGCGGGGATTCTGGGGTTCTTTGCTTGTGTCATGGCCAGTACCTCCTGCCGAGTGATATTCAATCTGCGTGCCAGAGCGGCCTGGCTGTAACTCTTTTATTTTCAACATATCTTGAATGAGCCTGGTGGCCAGTGCGAGTGGCAATTGTCCACTTGTGAGGACGTTTCGGGGGGCCGGTTACCGGGTGGAACTGTACAGGCCAGATCCGAGTCTGTTATGTTCCCTTCTTCACGTCCTCCGATGTTGCCGCCAGGCAAGATTCACCGAGAAAATCCCAGATGCCCGCTTCCAGCGTAGGTACTCCGCTTCTCTGGGGAGTTTTTGCGGCGTTCGTCATCCTGGTCATGGTGCTCGACCTGGGCGTGTTCCACCGCCGCGCCCACACGGTCGGCATGCGGGAAGCGGGCGCCTGGGTCATCGTCTGGGTTTCGCTGGCGCTCTTATTCAATGGGGGCGTATGGCACTACTTCGGCTCGGGGAAGGCGCTGGAATTCCTCACCGGCTACCTGATCGAGCTCTCGCTCAGCGTCGATAACCTGTTCGTCTTCATCGCCATCTTTTCCTATTTCGCGGTGCCTCGCTCCCTGCATCACCGGGTGCTCTTCTGGGGCATCGTGGGCGCCATCGTGATGCGCGCCGCGGTGATCGGTGCCGGAGTGGCCCTCGTTAACCGCTTCCAGGTCGTGCTGTATGTCTTCGGAGCCATTCTCCTCTGGACGGCGTACAAGCTGATGCTCTCCAAGCAGGAGGGAGTGCACCCTGAACGTAACCCGGTGGTGAAGCTATTCCGGAAATTTTTCCCGGTGACCGATTCGTACCAGGAGAGCAGGCTCTTTATCAGGCGCGACGGTCGCCTGTGGGCGACGCCGCTGGTCATCGTGTTGCTGGTGGTTGAGACGACGGATCTGGTTTTCGCCCTCGACTCAATCCCGGCCATTTTCGGGGTGACCACCGATCCGTTCATCATTTACACCTCGAACGTGTTCGCCATCCTGGGCCTGCGGGCTCTCTTCTTCCTGCTCGCCGGATTCATCGCCTACTTCCGGTTTCTGCGCTACGGCTTGGCAGCGGTGCTCGCCTTCATCGGCTGCAAGCTGCTCATCATGAAGTGGGTGCACATGCCGACAGGGGTATCGCTTGCAGTGGTGGGTTTGTTGCTGGCGCTGTCGGTCGCCGCCTCCATCCTCTTTCCGGAACGCCGTTCCGGGGAATCGCGGGGGGCCGACGGCACCCCGCCGGACGGCGAATCCCCGCACGGCCATTAAGGCACCGGGCGCGAATCGGAATCCGCAGGCTTCTATAAAAGAAAAACGGCCGCAGAGCCCATCGGGTCCTGCGGCCGCCTTCGTGAGAGTGCCAGCCTGAATCTTGCAGCCGGCGTAGTCTCTGTGGCGCTGTTTGCGCGTTCAGTTCGCTTCGTGATCCTCGTGGTTCTTGTGCTCCGAGATCATCGACGCCAGGACTGTGTCCGGGATCTTGACGAGCGCGGCGCTCAGGGTCAGACGCTCGTCCCCGCGGCGAATGCCCAGGGCGATGGTCTTTCCAATCGCGGTCTTGCTGGAGCAGATCTTTTCGGCCGTCTCAGGGGTCAGCGTCGTGCCGTTGAAGGCCTCGACCACATCACCCTCCTTGAGGCCGGCCTTTTCCGCCGGGCTCCTCGAGGCCACGGAGGCGATGGTGAAGGTGCCGTCCTCGTTGTACTCCTTCTCAACACCGAGCCATCCCTGGGTTTCATACTTCTTGGCCATATTGGCGCAGCACTCGCCGTCCTTGGCTGCGGACAGGCTGCACTTTTCGCCGGCGAGCGAGAAGCCTGTCGCAAGGATCGCCACGGCCACGAGGGCCACCGCCATCGTCAGGTACCGCTGGTTTCTCATTCAAATCCTCCTTGCAGTGTGTCCGGCCGCTTGCGGGGCCGGGGAATCCACGAACGATGCAACCCACCGCCGATCGATGGGAGACAAACCATGCTAACACGCTCCCGGGACCACGTCGAACCCGGATGCCAGGACCGTTCCCAGCGAGGCCCGTCTCTAACCCAAAGTCAGATCGACGAGTTGACGCTTATCAAACATACGCTGATCCTGCCCGTTTGTCCTCCATCACTTGCCCTTGCCGCGCGGGCCCGGGGATATAATCTGGCCACCGTACCGGCTTGATTCGAGCGGGAC
>CBEVTG010000394.1:0-2776 GCA_965552745.1 uncultured bacterium | reverse complement strand
GGGTTTCGACCAGCCTCCCGGCCACGGGCCCGAGGCGGGGGCCGAGCTCCGGGTAGAGGAGTGAATCGTCCGGAGCTGCAAGCTGTGCCAGCAGGGCGTCACGGCAGACTTCCAGAAGCCGCTCCACCGGACGCTCGGCGGGGGTTTCCGAGCTCCAGCGCTCCGCCGCATCCACGATGCTTGCCGCCAGCGGACCACGGATGCGCTGTTCGAGCATCGACTCGAGGGTCCGGGCCACGTCCCGGGCCCGTTCGAGCTCGTCGGCTGGCAGGCTGCGAGCTCGTGCCAGGCTGCCGCGTGCCAGGCGGGCTCGCCACTGCACCTCCTCGGCCGGCATGCCGTCATCCTTCTCCAGGCGCTCCCGAACCATCCTCGCCGGCAGCGGCCGGAACCGGAACAACTGGCAACGGGATCGAAGGGTCTGCAGGAGCAGTGAGGGAGCCAAAGCCAGGAGAATCAGCACCGTGTGCGGGGCTGGCTCCTCGAGCGACTTGAGGAGCGCGTTCGAGGCCTCCTCGTTCATGCGCTCTGCCTCGGGCACCAGGTGCACCTGGACCCGGCCTTCAAACGGCCGCAGCCGGGTGGCAGCCCTCAGCGCGCGGGCTTGCTCGACCCGCACCTCCCGCCCGTCGGCTTCCCAGACCTTGAAATCGGGGTGCTGTCCAGAAGCAATACGCCTGCAGTGGTTACAGTCGCTGCACGGCGGTTCTGTGCCGATGCACAGGAGGGTTTGCGCCACTGCGACGGCGGCCGCGCGCTTCCCGGTTCCGGGCGGTCCGCACAGAAGCAGAGAGGGAGACAACCGATCGGAGCGCAGGCAGGCGGACAGTTCCCGGGCCACCTCGGGATCGCAGGGCAGATCGGTCCAGTTCACGATTGTCTCCTGGTGCGGGTCGACTGCGCGGGCAGCAGGTCTTCGATCGCTGCGCGAAGCTTTGCTGACACCTCGGCCCGGGTGCCGCTGGCGGAGATCCACCGAACCCGGCGCGGCTCCTTCCGCGCCAGCAAACGGTAGCCGCGGCGCACGCGTCGGTGAAATGCCTGTGCTTCGTCCTCGAAGCGATTGGTGGTCGAACGGCGGCGGGCCCGGTTCAGGGCGCGCGCCGGGGGAAGATCGAGCACCAGGGTGCGATCGGGGAAAAGGCCGCCGGTCGCCAGGTGGTTGACGGTTCGCGCCGCGCGCAAGGGAATGCCGCGGCCGTATCCCTGGTAAGCCAGTGTAGCGTCGGTGAAGCGGTCACACAGCACCCAGGCGCCGCTCTCCAGGGCCGGCCTGATCACCTCGCGCACATGGGTGGCGCGGGCGGCGTTAATCAGGAGTAGTTCCGTGAGAGGAGACCAGTCACCGCCCCTGGCAAGCAGCAGCCGCCGCACGCGTTCAGCGGAAGGCGTGCCACCGGGCTCGCGCGTCGCGACCACGCGCAAGCCGCGCCTGCGCAGGAACCGTGCCACGGCGCGAATCTGGGTGCTCTTGCCCGAGCCCTCTCCGCCCTCGAAGGCGATGAAACGTCCTCTCCTGCGCATGTGAACGGTTGCAGCTGGTGCGCTCCGATCGGGAGCAGGTGGTGGATGAACACTGAGTGGAAAATGAGATGCTAGCAGAGCGCCGGTGGGCAATCAAGCAAGCGGTGTGGACGGGTGCGGCAGGTGGATCGTTCAACCGTAGGCGCGACGTTTGCGCACCGGCGTGCGCCGGCGGGGCCGCAGGCGGCGGAAGTAGTCTCGCACCTTTCCCACGTCTCGTTTGATCTGCAGGCGCAGAGCGTCGGGACCTTCAAAGGTTCGCTCGTCCCGCAGGCGGCGCAGAAATTCCAGGCGCAGGGGAGTGCCGTACAGGTCCTCAGTACAGTCAAGGAGATGGGTCTCCGTCACCATCTGGTGACCGCCGAACGTCGGGCGGCGGCCGATGTTGGTGGCCGCTGGATACGAGCGTCCGGGCAGGACCGCCCGCGTGATGTAGACGCCCTCGCACGGAACGATCTCGTTTTCGAGCTCGAGGTTGGCGGTCGGAAAATCGAGGCTGCGCCCGCGTCCCTCCCCGTGCACCACCTTGCCCTTCAGGGTGAAGGGCCGGCCCAGGAGGCGCCGGGCCAGGGCAACCTGCCCATCCGCAAGCGTGCTGCGCACGAGCGTGCTGCTGATGATGAACTCCTTGTAACGCACCTCTTTCGCACCGAGAGCCCTGAAGCCGCGACTGGCGCCCATCTCCTGGAGGAGCTCCACACCGCCCTCCCGGTCGCGACCGAACCGGAAGTTGCGACCGATGTAAACCTCACTGCAGTGAAGTCCCGCCACCAGCACCTCTTCGACAAACGTGGTCGCGGGAGTGCGTGAGAAGGGGAGTGTGAATTCGAGCAAAAGCATGCGTTCGACACCGAGTTCTTCCACCAAACGGATTCGCTCAGCGAGCGGCAGAATCATTTGCGGTGCGCCCTCGGGACGCAGAACCTTGAGAGGATGGGGATCGAACGTTATGACCGTGGAGGTTCCCCGTTGACGTTGGGCGCGTCGCACCACCGTGGAGAGAACTGTCTGGTGGCCCCGGTGGAGGCCATCGTAGTTGCCGATGCCGACGATGGACGATCGACCCGGTTCCGGCAGTTCGCTGAGGCTACGGGCGACAATCACGGAAGGTTCCTCAGGGCACGACCCAGGCCACGGCGATCTGCAGCAGGAGGTTGGTGTACAGGCCGCACACGATGTCATCCGCCATGACCCCCAAGCCTCCCGGGAGGCTCTCCAGAACGTTTGCGGGCCAGGGCTTGGTGATGTCCAG
>CBEVTG010000393.1:0-2777 GCA_965552745.1 uncultured bacterium | reverse complement strand
TCGAGGTCGAGCTCGACGGGGTCGAGGATCTCCAAAGAGTGCAGTTTGCGGTTCGCGTCACACCCGAGGTGCTCAAGTTCGAGGACGCGACGGAAGGCGACTTCATGAGCGGAGACGGTACGACCACCGCCTTCACGTTCAGCGCCGCAACCGGTGCCAGCGAGATCCATGTCATGATCGAGCGCATCGATCCGCCGACCGGCATTTCCGGGAAAGGTACGTTGTGCCGGCTGGTGTTCAGCGGTCTGGCGCCCGGCGTCACGACGCTGGGGCTCAGCTCGCCGAGCTTTAAGGATTCGCAGGACCGATCGGTGACAGCCACCATGAGCAGCCTGCGTCTGGAGGTGCAGTGATCCGGGCCATGGCAGCCCGAGTTCATGCCGCCCTGGCCAGGCGCCGGAGGACGGACGGGTCCATCCACGCTGGAGAGGCAGAGCGGGGACTGACGCTCATCGAGGTGCTCATCGTCATGGTGATCATGGTCACCCTGGCCGCTGCGGCGATACCGATAGCCAAGGTGAGCGTCAAGCGCCACAGGGAGCTCGAGCTGCGCCGCGCCCTGAGAGACGTACGCTACGCCATCGACGAATACAAGAGAATCGCCTCGCAGGGAATGATCATGCAGACGGACGTCGAGTCCGAGGGATACCCGCCGGATCTCGAGAGCTTGATGGAGGGTACCGACCTGGTGGGGGGCCGTCGCATGAAATTTCTGCGGCGCATTCCCCTCGATCCGATGACCGGAGAGGAGGAGTGGGGAAAGCGATCCTACCAGGACGACCACGACTCGCGATCCTGGGGGCGGCAGAACCTGTACGATATCTACTCGCTGAGCCAGGGCACGGCCCTGGACGGCACCTTGTACGAGGATTGGTGATGCGGCAGCGGGGTTTCACGCTCATTGAGCTTCTGGTGGTCGTGGCGATCGTGGGGATTCTGGCCAGCATCGCGGCCTTGCGTCTCAGGGATGCGCCGCGCCGGGCCCAGGAAGCAGTGCTCAAGGAAGATCTTTACGTTCTGCGGCAGCTCCTCGATCAGTATTACGCCGACAAGCAGGAGTACCCGCCGGATCTGGAAACCCTGGTGACGGAAGGCTACATCCGCACCATTCCGAGCGATCCGATCACCAAGTCACCCTACACCTGGACGGTCGAGTATGATGACCAGAGCGACGAGCCGGACGCGCGCGGAGTAGCGGGTGTGGTCAACATCCGCAGTGGCTCCAACCGGGAGTCTCTCGACGGCACGATCTACTCGGAGTGGTAGCGGAGAGAAAACCAGGATGAAACTCGCAACTCTCGTGCACCCGGCAATGACCGGGCTGACCCTGTCGTTAGCCCTGCTGTGCGCCGGTTGTAGAGATGAGGAACGTGTTGACGTGATCCTGGGCACGGGACTCCAGGTCGTATCCGCCCCCAATCCCGTGCACACGGCCATCGATCCGACCGGAACATCCGTCATCACGGTCACTGTGTCTGACGCCGTGAATCTCACCCAGGAACTCCTCGGAAACGAGCCCGTGGAGCTCGAAACCATGGATGGAACCCTTGTCCCAACGATGGGCCTTACCGAGGGTGATCCCATGGACCCGGACTTTGGAATGTTCACCTCGATGTTTTCAAACTCCTCTCCGGTCCTTGCCACGGTCGCGGTGAGGGCGAACGACCTGGAGGTGTTTCATCTCATCGAGGTCACCGATCGTGAGCCGGCGGCTTCCGATCCCTCGACCTCGTTCTTCTTCGATCCGGTTTCCGTGACCGTCACCGACTGTGCGCAAAATGTCAGCGTGGGCGGACAGTTGTTCGATTCGGCTGGATCCATCATGCAGGGCGCCACGATCAATCTCGCGATCAAGACGGGCTCGGCCATGCCGGTGACGCTGACCGGGATCTTCACCGAATCGGGCACCACGACCCACACAGTGACGAGCGGAGGCTTGGGGATTTACCCCAACCTGGGTACCGCCCCCCCCGATCCCCCCCCTCCTGCCGAGTCGGCCACTTTTGTCCTTGATCTGGCCGAGTGCGCGGCGAGTTGCGCCGGAATGGGGCCGACAGCCTGCGAGATCAGGCTGATGGCGACGTTTACTACCGATATTACCGCTGGCGCGACTACGTATAACTCGAATGATGTGGTGATCACGACAGACATTCCATGAGCGACCAAGCCACAGGCCAGAATCCCGCATGCGAAGTCGTGGATATTGAAGCGAGAAATGGATGGAACGAGGAAACTCTGCCTGGCGAATATGCTGCCGCTCTCGCGAAAGACGAGGGGGCCGAGAATCTGATTCTGATAAAGATGGAAAAACCGGGGATACCGGGGGCCTGATCAGAGCCCGATCAGGGGATCGCCATAAGGAGGCTGTGGACAACCCACACTCTCCACGGCACCTTTAGTAGAAAGGACTCAAGAGGAGAGAAATGAGTAGAACCGCAGCATTCCAACTAGCCACCACCGCCATAGTGTTCAGCCTGGCAGTCTTTCTGTTTTCCTGTGAAGGCTCCGATCCGGTAGCTCCGGACGGATCGATGATTACGCTGACAGCTGATCCGAGCCCGATTGTCGGAGCAGGGGGAACGTCCTTGATCACTGTACGGGTGCTCAACTCAAATGGAGTTCCGGTGCCGGATGATACAGTCGTGTTCTTCAGCACGACAGGTGGGACTCTTTCGGATCTCGATGCCCTGACTAGCAATGGCGGCGTGGCCACAACTGAGCTCACATTGACGACGGCAACGACGGTCACCGTCAGTGCCTCATCAGGAGCAGTAAAC
>CBEVTG010000392.1:0-2784 GCA_965552745.1 uncultured bacterium | reverse complement strand
CGGGTTAATCCTGCAGGTTCACTACGCGGGCACGAAAATAGACGGGGAGGTCCAGAGGAGTGACAACACCTTCGGCCAATGGTAACGAGATCCAGCGAGTAGATTTTTCCAAGATCAAGACTTCGGTTCCTATTCCGAATCTGATCGAGGTTCAGAAGCGCTCGTATGAGCGTTTCCTGCAGATGTACCAGGCGCCTGCCGATCGGGAGGATGTCGGATTGCAGGCGGTTTTCAAGTCCGTATTCCCGATCACCGACTTCAAGGAGACCTGCTCCCTGGAGTTTGTGGAGTACTCTATTGGAAACTGGGAGTGCAAGTGCGGGAATCTCGACGGGATCGAGAATCTGCGCAATTCTTGCAAGAGCTGCGGCCGCCGCTGGATCGTCCAGACGCCCAAGGCCACCACGGTGAGTTGTCTGTACTGCGGTTCGGCAAACCCCAACCAGGTCGTTTTCTGCGATAACTGCGGCGACAGCGTCGCTCTTAAGCACAAGTACGACGTCTCGGAGTGCCAGGAGCGCGAGATGAACTTCGCCGTGCCCCTGAAGGTCAAGATCCGGCTAGTGGTCTACGAGCGGGATACCACCTCCGGCCAGAAGAACATCCGTGACATCAAGGAGCAGGAGGTCTACTTCGGGGACATACCACTGCTGACCGAGAACGGCACCTTCATCATCAATGGCACGGAGCGGGTCATTGTCTCCCAGCTCCACCGCTCGCCGGGGGTATTTTTTCAGTCGAGCCACGACCGCTCGATTCATATGGCCAAGGTCATCCCGTACCGCGGGTCCTGGGTCGAATTCGAGTACGACGCCAAGAACCTCCTCTACGTTCGCATCGACCGGAAGCGCAAGTTCCTGGGCAGCATCTTCATGCGAGCTCTGGGCATGCGCACCAACGAGGAGATCCTGCGCGCCTTCTACGCCCGTGAACAGCTGCGGCTCGATGGCAAGAAACTCTACTGGAAGGTGTCAAATGGCCTGAGCGGCCGTCGGCCCAAGACCGACGTCGTCCACCCCAAGACCGAGGAGGTCATCGCCAAGAAAGGCAAGCGCATCCGGCGTTCCCTTATCCAGCAGATGGAACAGGCCGGAGTCCAGGAGGTGGCCATCGACCCCGAGGAGATGCAGGGAGCGACTGCCATCTGTGACATCGTTGATTTGAGCTCCGGCGAGGTTGTCCTGGAGGCGAACGACGTCATCACCGAGGCTGTTCTCGAGAACCTCGTGCAGCGCAACATCACCGCCATCGAGGTGTGCTTCCCGGTGGAGGACGACATCAGTGAAATCCTCAGCGAGACCGTGCGCAAGGACACCATTCGCACGCCGGAGGACGGGCTGGTGGAGATCTACCGGCGCCTGCGGCCCGGCGATCCCCCGACCGTCGATTCCAGCCGCAACCTCTTCCAGGGCATGTTCTTCGATTCACGCCGCTATGATTTCTCGCGCGTCGGGCGCCTCAAGTTCAACACCAAGCTGGGAGTCGAAACGCCTCTGGAGAACCGCATCCTGACGATTGAGGACTTCACGCTCATCCTGAAATATCTTTTGCGCCTGCGCAAGAACATCGGCGCTTTGGACGACATCGATCACCTGGGTAACCGTCGCGTGCGTTCCGTGGGTGAGTTGCTCGAAAACCAGTTCCGCATCGGTCTCATCCGCATGGAGCGCGCCATCAAGGAAAAGATGAGCGTGTACCAGGAGATGACCACTGCCATGCCGCATGACCTTATCAACGCCAAGCCCGTCATGGCGGCGGTTCAGGAGTTCTTCGGATCCTCCCAGCTCTCCCAGTTCATGGATCAGACGAATCCCCTGAGTGAGGTGACCCACAAGCGGAGACTCTCCGCCCTGGGTGCGGGTGGCTTGTCGCGTGAGAGGGCCGGTTTCGAGGTGCGCGACGTGCACCCGACCCACTACGGCCGCATCTGCCCGATCGAGACCCCTGAGGGGCCGAACATCGGACTCATCTCGTCCCTGTCGTGCTACGCGCGCATCAACGAATACGGCTTCATTGAGTCGCCCTACCGAAAGGTCGTTGACGGGCACGTGGTCGATTATGTGCGTATCCTCCATCCTGGCGATTCCAAACTGGAAATGGGACAGGTTCTGGAGCGTGCGGCTGCGGAAGACGAGCTGCGGAGACAGAAAAAGGCCAAGAAATGGCTGCCGCGCTTTGAGCCCTGTCCGTTCTATCTCGCCGCTTGGGAGGAGGATCGGGTCAATATCGCGCAGGCGAACGCTGACATCGATGACGATGGCAACCTGGTAAACGACCGCGTTCAGGCTCGATCGGCCGGAGAGGCAAAGCTCATCCCGCGCTCGGATGTCCACTACATCGACGTGTCGCCGAAGCAGCTCGTGAGCGTGGCGGCGTCGCTCATTCCGTTCCTGGAAAACGATGACGCCAACCGCGCGCTCATGGGATCCAACATGCGCGCTGAAGCTCCTCTGGTCGGAACCGGCATGGAGTCGGTCACCGCCCGCGATTCCGGGGCTGTTGTGGTGTGCCAGCACGACGGCGTGGTCGACAGCCTCGACTCACAGCGGATCATCGTGCGCGTGGGCAAGGAGGGTGTCGATGGGACCGCACCTTCTGAAGATTTCGGAGCGGACATCTACTCCCTGACCAAGTTCAAGCGCTCCAACCAGAACACGTGCATCAACCAGCGGCCGGTCATCCGGCAGGGCCAGGTGGTTCACCGCGGTGACGTACTGGCCGATGGTCCGTGCACCGACAGGGGCGAGCTTGCCTTGGGTCGCAACATTCTCGTGGCGTTCATGC
>CBEVTG010000391.1:0-2797 GCA_965552745.1 uncultured bacterium | reverse complement strand
GAGTTCTTGTGAGCCTTGAACAGCCGATCGATCTGCGCAGTGACACGGTCACCCAGCCGACGCCTTCCATGCGACGGGCTATGGGCGAGGCGGAGGTTGGGGACGATGTCTACGGTGAAGATCCGACCGTCCGCCGTCTGGAAGAACGTGCTGCAGAGTTGCTCGGCTTCGGGGCAGCCCTGTTCGTGCCCTCCGGAACGATGGGTAACCAGATCGCGGTTCGCCTGCTCGCCCGTAGAGGGGAGGAGGTGATCGTCGATGAGCGATCCCACATCTACAACTTCGAGATGGCCGCCATGGCGGATCTTTCGGGAGCACATGCGCGGCCGCTGCCCTCGCGCCGCGGGTTCCCCCGCGTCGCCGATATCGAGAAAGCGCTTCGCCCTGATCTGTACTACATGCCCCGCACGGCCCTCATCACCTGGGAGAACACGCACAACCTGGCCGGAGGCACTGTCGCTTCCGCGGAATCAACACGTGCCATGCTGGAGGTGGCGCAGCGTCTGCGGATACCCGTTCATCTGGACGGCGCCCGCATCTTCAACGCCAGCGCCGCTCTTGGAGTTGAGGCCGCCACGCTCACCGACGGATTCACCAGCGTCATGACCTGTCTGTCCAAGGGACTCGGGGCCCCGGTCGGTTCGGTGCTTGCATCCGACGCCGAGCGCATTGCCGAGGCACGCCGGATTCGCAAGCGCTTCGGAGGCGGTATGCGGCAGGCGGGTGTCCTGGCAGCACCCGGCCTCGTGGCGCTGAATGAAATGATCGGTCGTCTTGGGGAAGATCACGAACGCGCCCGCCGCCTGGCCGAAGGACTTGGAGCACTGAGGGGCCTCCGTACCCGGCCGGAAGAGGTGCAGACCAACATCCTCATGCTGGAAGTGACGGCGGGCGCCTGGGATGCTCCGCGTCTGGTGCAGGCTCTGGGCGCGCAGGGAGTTCTCGCCCTGCCCATGGACTCGCGGATGGTGCGCATGGTGACCCACTACGGAATCACGGACCCCGGGGTCGAACGCACTCTCCAGGTCGCGTCGAAGCTGGTCGGCTGAGCACTCCCCCCGGGGCCCACCCACGGACAGCTCCAGCCCCGCTCAATTGACGTCGCGCGGAGCCTCACGATACTCTAACTATTTCAAGCCATGGACTTTTCCTTCTCTGAAGAAAATCAGGAGATCCGCCGCACGGTACGCGAGTTCGCCGAGCGCGAGATCGCGCCGAGGGTGCTTCATTTCGATGAAAAACAGGAATTCCCTCTGCCGATCTTCCGCAGCCTCGCGGATCTCGGAATGCTGGGCATCCTGTTTCCACCCGAGTATGACGGCGCCGGGCTGTCGTATGTCGATTACGTCACGATTCTCGAGGAGCTGGCCCGGGTGGACGGCTCCATCGCGCTCTCCGTCGCTGCCCATAACAGTCTGTGCTCGAACCACATCTATAAGTTCGGCACCGAGGAGCAGAAAGAGCGCTATCTGAAGCCGCTGGCGAGGGGGGATTTCATCGGCGCCTGGTCTCTCACCGAGCCGACCGCAGGCAGTGATGCCAGCGACACCAAAACGCAGGCCAGGCGCGATGGCGACAGCTGGGTGCTGAACGGCTCGAAGACGTTCGCCACTCATGGTGTCGTGTGTGACGTGGCGGTGGTGTTCGCGGTCAGTGATCGTCAGGCCGGCAAGAAGGGCATCTCCGCCTTCATCATCGAGAAGAACGCCGAGGGGTTCCGCGCCGGCAAGAAAGAAAACAAGCTCGGCATGCGCGCCAGCGAAACTTCCGAGCTGATCATGGACAACTGCCGGGTGCCCGCCGAGTCCCTTCTGGGCCAGGAGGGACAGGGGTTTGTCAACGCTCTGCAGATACTGGACGGTGGTCGGATTTCGATCGCCGCCCTCGCCGTGGGGATGGCCCAGGGTTGCCTGCATCATGCCCTCTCCTACGCGCGGCAGCGAGAACAGTTCGGCAGACCCATCGCACGGTTCCAGGCGATCCAGTTCATGCTTGCCGACATGGCAACCCGCGCCGAGGCGGCGCGCTGGCTCACCTACCGGGCCGCCAGCCTGAAGGATCAGGATCGGGATGTGGGGCGCGCTGCCGCCATGGCCAAACTTTATGCCGGTGAGATCGCCGTACAGGCCGCCAACGCTGCCGTGCAGATCCACGGCGGCTACGGCTTCACCAAGGACTATCCGGTGGAAAAGTTCTACCGCGACGTGAAGCTGTGCACCATCGGCGAGGGCACCTCGGAAATCCAGCGCCTGGTGATCGCCCGCTCGTTGATTGGCAGGGGATCGGCGGAGGAATGAGCGGCGCACGGCCGGCTGACGGCCTCGAAGCTCTCAAGGAACGCCTGCTTGCGGGCGACACGCGCGCCCTGGCCCGCGCCATTTCACTGGTAGAAGGGGGCGGAGATGCTGGCCGCCAGGTGACGCAGCTCACCTTCACGCACGCGGGGTCCGCCCTGGTGCTGGGGGTGACCGGTGTTCCGGGCGCGGGCAAGAGCACTCTCGTGGATGGCCTGGCGACCCTGTACCGGAAGGCTGGCGAGCGGGTGGGTGTGGTGGCGGTTGACCCGTCCAGCGCCTTCAGCGGCGGGGCCATCCTCGGTGACCGCATCCGGATGCAGCACCACACCTCCGATCCGGGAGTCTTTATCCGCAGCATGGCCACGCGACAGCACCTGGGCGGGCTCGCGGAGGCGACTCCGGCGGTCGTCGATCTCATCGACGCCGCCGGCCACCGTCGCATCCTGATCGAAACCGTGGGTGTGGGCCAGGACGAGATCGAGGTTATCGAAATGGCCCAT
>CBEVTG010000390.1:0-2798 GCA_965552745.1 uncultured bacterium | reverse complement strand
TGGTCGGGCCCGAGTGATTTTTCGGCGTTCTCCAGAGCTCGCTCGAGAAGAGACTGCGCTTCATCCAGCTCCATCATGAAGTACCGCAGCATGCCGAGTGAATTCAGAGCGCGGATCGTCTCGGGGTGGCCGGATCCGTGGGCCTTCTCGCTCACGGCCAGGGATCGCTCCATCAGTGCGGTGGCTGTCTCGAGATCGCGCAGCTCCTGGTGGAGTCGGCCCAGGTTGTACAGGCTCTTCGCAAGGTCGGGATGGTCGCTTCCGAGCGCCGCCTCCTTGATCTCCAGAGCGTGCTCCGCGAGCGCCACGGTCTCCTGCGTGCCGCCCCTTCCGGAGCGGGCCAGGGCTTCCACGAGCAGATCCAGCGCCTCGGCGAGCTCGAGTGAATCGGGCCCGCCGCTCTGGCGGACCTCATCGACGAGCAGGCGGCCCGTGGCCGCAGCATCGGAATACCGCCCGCTCGACATCAGCTGGCGGAGCTCCTCGATCGATGCTCCGGGCTGTGCGTCCTCGGCCATGACGGCACCGCCAGCCACGAGCAGGATCAGTGAGCACAGGCCGGCCGGCACCAGGATCTTCAATGATGGGTGGTGTGCACGCATCAGGAACCCTTTACTACGATCGCCACGATTCGGCAAGGGGGAACTGTCAGCGGGAGGCTTTCGGCTGTTCGGGGCCGGGAAGATCAGCGCGAAGCTTGTTTCTTGTTCGCTTTAGATGAACTGCCTTTCGCCACGGCAATATCGAGGGTGCCCGTGAAGTTGAGCGTCACGTCGACGTCCTTGTGGACCCGGAATACGAAGAAGCTGGGATCCTTGAGACCCCACGACACGTAGGGGATGTTGAATGTGGCGGTGCCGGTGATGCGGTTGCCATCCACCTGCACGCGCGTCGGCATGGAAATCTCGTGCTTGTCGCCGTGAAGCATGAACGTCCCCGTTATCTGCACCTCGCTCTCGCCTTGGGCCTGCAAGGATCCCTCGATGTGTTGTGGATAGAAGGCGATTTCGGGGTAGGTCTCGCTTTCCAGCACCTTCTTGTGCATCTTCTTGTCCCGCTTCTTGCTGGCGGTGTCGGCGCTCGTGGAGTCGGCGACCACTTCTCCTGAAGCTTCGCCCGTGGACATATCGAAGAAAATCTCGCCGTGTGAGAGGTTGGCGGTTCCTTCGACGTCGTGCATGCCGGCGCCGAGAAGAAACTCGATCTGTGTCTTGGCGGGATCGAAGCGCAGCACCTGCTGTGACGCCCGCAGAGAAGGCGCGCCAGTGAGTATGAGCGCCAGCAGGAAGAAGGCTCCGCGCAGTGTGAGGCCGGGGTGTTTGCTTGTGTGCGTCATTGTCGTCGTTATCCTTTCGGGTCCACGCTGGAAGCGAGGGCCATCTCAAACAAGCGGTTAAAACCGTGGCCGGCCGTTTTCATCATGCAGACGGGTTCCCCGAGGGCTGGCAGTCTCCGGCCGGACGCCCGTGCCAGCCTGAGTCGCCGCCAGGACCACCAGGGTTGCCGGGCTCCACGCGGCCGATGCGCCACTTCGAGTAGGCCCGGGTATGGATGGCCAGGAGCAGCGAGAACAGGCCGGGGATTACCGAGAGGGCGTGCATGACCCAGCGGCGCAGCCGGGGGCGGTGGTTGATGGCGAGCATCATGCTCGTCATGCGGTTTGGAAGGCGCATCAAAGAGCGGTGGTCGCTGGCGTAACGGCTGAGATCTCCCGCGCGCAGAGCGCGGGCGAGCGCCATCGCTTGCTGGAATGCCAGCGCCACGCCGTCGCCGGTGATGGCGTCGACCGATCCGGAGGCGTCACCCATCAGCGCCACGTTGCCGTGCACCACGGCGGGCAGCCGGCGGTGGATGGAGACGCCTCCAAGCGTGTCGCTGACGGCGAGTGCTGTCTTTAGACGCCGGACCAGATCGGGAAAGCGTTCGAGCGCGGCATCGAACTGCAGATCCACATCGTCGGTCAGAGCGGCGATGCAAACCTGGTGATTGCTGACGCCGGTCACGTACATCTCGCATCCGTTCGACCAGTGCACTTCCACCTTGTCGAACCAGGGAGTCATTCGATAGTGACGCCGCAAGCCGTGGCGTGCATGGATGGGAGGAGCATCGAGGCCCAGGTCACGGCGCACGCGTGAGGTCGCGCCGTCGGCGGCGATGATCCAGCGGGCCGGAACGGGTCCGGAGTCAAGAACGACGGAGCGATCTGAAACCCGGCGGACCTTCTGTCCCCAGAGGAGGTTTACACCCAGCTCCCGGGCGCGGTGGTGAAGCGCATCGTGGAGCACGGTCCGGCGCACCGCCAGGCCGGGCGTGCCACGCAGGCGCGCATCGGCGACGATGCCGCCCTCGAAGTAGCGGATGCCGTGGAAGGGAAACGTCTCGGAGGCGGGGAGATGCACACCCAGCCTCGAGAGGATCTCCACACCGTCCGGCATGATCCCCTCGCCGCACGCCTTGTCGATTGGGGGCGTGCGCGGATCGGCCAGCGTGACATCGAAATGCTCGAGGCGCGCGGCGATCGCCGCCGCCAGTCCAGCGGGGCCGCCGCCAATCACGAAAACTCGCTGCGTACTCATAGGATCAGTTACCGCGCACCAGCACGAGCTCGCAGCAGAAGCCGGGCCCCATCGCCATCAGCAGGCCGTGCTCTCCGGGGCCGAGCCGTCCCATCTCGAGCGTGCGGTTGAGCACCTGGAGCACCGAGGCCGAGGAGACGTTGCCGACTCTTCGGAGTTGCTCCCAGGTGAGATCGAGCGCGTCGCGCGTGTCGCCTTCGAGCTGGCGCGCAAGCGCTCGGG
>CBEVTG010000389.1:0-2798 GCA_965552745.1 uncultured bacterium | reverse complement strand
GAACCGCAGGTCGCGCCACTGCTCAACCGTGAACACCCGCACCACGTTCGGGTGGGTGATCTTGCGAGCCACCTTGATCTCGTTCAGGAAACGGCGCTGCGCCGTTTCGTCCAGCGCGCCGCTGATCGTCTTGAGCGCCACCCTCTCTTCGAGCACCAGATCCCGCGCCTCGTAGACCTCACCCATGCCGCCTCGTCCCGCCTCACGCATAATTTCGTAGCGGTTGGCAACGATCGTTCCGGGAAGAAACTGGGCACCCTGTAGCTGGCCCAGGAGCTCGCTGGCGCTGGCGTAGCGGCGGCCTCGATCCGGTTGCAGGCAGCGCTCCACAACCTGGCGGACGAGATCCGGTATGCGGCGGGGAGGCGGATCGGGGAAACCGACCGCCCGGCCCAGTCCGGCGGCCGCCGGCACTCCACTCGCAGACGGAGACTGACCGGTGGCGGCCTCCAGGCCGATCAAACCCAGGCAGAACAGGTCGGAGCGTGAATCCATCCGCTCGCGCAACAGCAACTCGGGGGGCACGTACAGCAGCGAGGGATCATCGGGATCTCCCTGGCTCGCCTCCGTGAGCCGCAGCGCCAGGCCGTACCCCAGGATCATGACCTCACCCCGCGAGGTAATCAGCACCGACTCCGGGCGCAGGTTGCGGCACAGGCATCCCTGTGCGTGCGCATAATCGAGGGCTTCCGCCAGTCGCGTCAGGAGTGACACCACGGTACCGAAGTCGGGAGCACCACCTTCGCGCAGAACCTCGCGTAAGGTTTTTCCCTCACGCCGTTCAAAAGCGTAGTAGAGACCTTGATCGTCGACGCCGGCCCCGAGGAGCGGTGCGATACCCGGGTGTCGCAGGCGCTCCAGGCGCTCCGCCTCCTGAAGCAGGCGAGAGGCCTTGGCGACCTCCTGAACCGGATCGAGCGGAAACCGGTAAACAACGACCGGCCGCCCCTCCGCCTTCTCACGCCCGGAGAACACCACACCTCCCTGCTCGCGACCGATCTCCGCCGCCACCTCGAAACGATCCTCGAGCGGTACGGTCCCGAGCTCGAGCCCCTTCTCGAGAGCCGAACTCTTGTTCGATGCCGGATTCTGTGACAGTGCCGTGACCCTGTCGGCGACGTCTTCATGGCGAAAATCGATGGCGGCAATTTGCTGGTAAAGCGGCAGGGCTTCATCTCCCCGCCCACTCTTTTCGAGCACCCGCGCCAGACGATACAGGATGGACAGCGTATCCGGCTCCGCGGCGCGGCCGTCGAGCGCCCGGCGGTAACAATCTGCTGCCAGTGAGAAGAGCACTTTCTTCTCAAAGATTTCCCCCAGCAGAAGGCTTCCGTCCTCGGCATCATCCGCTCCGCGCGGTATGCGCTGCAGCAGTTCGATGCACCGGTCCAGCTCACCGCGCTGAAAGAGAATACGCGCCGACTTCAGGAAGTCGCCCGCTGCCACGTAGTTCTCGGCGGCGGCGGCCACCTCTCCCGCCTTCTCCAGGCAGGCGGCCGCTTCGGCCGGCGCGTGCGCCTCGCGGTAGAGCTCCGCCGCCTTCTTCCACTCACCTGCGACGCCGTAGAGACGTGCGGCGCCGTGCAGATCGCGAGCCGCTCGTGCGGCCTCGGCGGCTTTGAGCATCTGTCCCGAGCGCTCGAAGCACTCGCAGGCCATGCTCGGCTCGCCAACCGCAAGGAAATGCTCCGCGGCCCGCAGATCGTCCCCGCGCCGCAGGAACAGGTCAGCCAGCAGCCGGGGCTCGAATGTGCCGGACGGCTGCGAATCTACCAGGCGTGCCGCTGCTTCGTCGCGGCCGGCCTTGAGATACGCTTCGAGGGCGCGGGATACTTCTCCGGCCTGTTTGAAAGCTTCGGCGCACTCATCCATCAGGCCCGCGCGCTGGAGGAGCGGGGCGGCCGCTGCGGGATTCCCGAGCTTCAGGTAGAGCTTGCCGCAGGTTTCCGCGAACCGCCTGACCTGCTGCTTGCGATCGGTGGGATCCAGATGGATGGTGCTGCGCTCGATCTCGACGATGAGCGCCTCGAGGAGGCGGATGGCATCGGCCGGTCTGTCATGGCGCGCGTAGAGGCGCGCCGCCCTGTCCTTGAGATTGGCCTGCTCGAACGCCGTCGCGGCCTCCACCGGTCTCCCCATCTTCTCGAGGATCTCCCCGGCGCTCATCAGATCTCCGGCGCGCTTGTAGAGCCGCCAGGCTCGATCCGGCTGTTCCGCCTTGATCCACATCTCGGCTGCCGCGCGCAGATCCTTGCCGCGGGTGTAGTATTCCGCGGCCGCAGGGAAGTCACCGAGCTCCTCTGCCAGACGGGCGGCCTGCTCGTGCAGCTCTCCCCTGCGGTACGCGTACAGCGCCCTCTTCATGTCGCCGGCCAGCGAGTAGAAATCTCCGGCCGTGGAGAAATCGCGCGCGCGCTCGGCCTTTTTGGCCTTTTTCAGAAACTCCTTCACCCGCTAGAACATAGGCTGCACAGGCCCCCGTTTCCACCCTGTCGTGGAGTGGACTGAGCCCACATTAAAACAAGAAAATAAAAGGGTTACAGTTGTCGAAGGAGGGGAAAAGCCTCAAAAAACTTGCGGCGGCCCAAACCGGGCCGCCGCCGATCGCCCCCCGGGGAAAACCCTAGGGTGTTGCCACTAAATTCAAGATCATCGAACCCGGATCGTGCCGTTCTCCTTCCAGCGCTTGAAACCCCAAGACTTGCTGCAGCGCATCGGAAAGTCCCCCGTCTCCGTGGCGTCAAACTCGATGGTGACGGGCACGCCCTCCTTCAACTTCCGCTTGATCCCATACTTCT
>CBEVTG010000388.1:0-2837 GCA_965552745.1 uncultured bacterium | reverse complement strand
ACGGGCGCCGTGAAACGCTGCGCGGTATCGATCTCGAGGTGCCGGCCGGACAGGTCATGGCCATCGTGGGGCGCAGCGGGGCGGGGAAGACCACCCTGGTGAGCCTGCTGCCGCGCTTCTACGATCCGGCCTCGGGGGAGATCAGGCTCGATGGCCACGATGTCCGCGGTGTGAGTCTGCTCTCGCTGAGAAGCCAGATCAGCATCGTCGCCCAGGAGACCGTACTGTTCGACGACACCGTGCGCAGGAACATCGCCTACGCGGCGCAGGACGTACCGATGGAGCGGATCGAGCAGGCCGCACGGGCTGCCTGCGCCGATGAGTTCATCCGAGCCTTACCGGAGGGGTACGAGACACGCATCGGAGAAGGCGGAGCGAGCCTTTCCGCCGGCCAGCGTCAGCGGCTGTCAATTGCGCGGGCGATGATCCGCGATGCTCCCATCCTGATTCTGGATGAGGTCACCTCCGCGCTGGACGCGGAGTCGGAGGCTCTTCTACAGGAGGCGTTCGAGAACCTCATGCGGAGACGGACGGTCTTCGTGATCGCGCACCGCCTGTCGACCGTGCGCCGTGCAGACCGCATAATCGTGCTGGACGACGGGCGCATCGTCGAATCCGGTACGCATAGTGAACTTCTCAGCAAGGGGCGGCTGTATCGCCGACTCCACGACCTGCAGTTCAGGGATGACGGACCGGGTCCGGGCCTGGAGCGGATGGCGCAGTAGGCCCGGCAGTGGCCGGCGCGCGTTCAGTGGATTGATTGATGGGACCCCCTTCAGCGGCGGGAGTGGTCCGTGCCGCTGAGGGCATCGCGGAAGACCCGATCGTAGTACCGTTCGACCGCATCCAGCTGAATCCGGTTGAGGAACGTGGAAAAGCTCATGGAGGCCGCCATGAAATGCATGTCCTTGATCCACCACGGGACATGCTGCGGCGGGACGACCAGATCTTCCTGGCTCTTGTGAACGAGGACAGGCACATCTTCCAGGGCCAGCTTGCCGACAAACAGGAAACGTACAAACTCCGGCCGATGCATCTTGATAGCCACGCGGATGAAGTTCCAGACGCGCATGACTCCATCGAGGTAGCAAATATCCTTGGTGAAGGGCGCGTGGCCCTGCACGAGGCCCCCCCGGGTCACCCGCCGCGCGTTGTCAAAGGCTTGCTCCGACTCATGGCCGCGGTCCAAAAAGTAATGGTACAGATCGATAAAGTCCGCTCCCTGCTCCGCCATCTCGATGGCGATGATACGGTCGGTAAGGGAACGCAGGCGCTGCAGATCCATGGTCTGGCTCATGAACTCGCTGAAGACGGCCAGCCCTTCCTGATATTTGGTGGTTCGGGGCGCGCCCTTGCCGAGAAACTTGAGAACCGGTTGGCGCAGGCCGTTCATGGTCGTGCCCACGTGGACTTGCCCCTCGTGGTGTTCGAGTTGTTCGATGGCCCGGGCGCTGAACATTTTTCGGCGCTTGACTTTGATCGTGGTTGAGCCGGCTGCCGCATTGGCCGTGAGCTTGTTCGACACTTGCACTTTCACCAGATGGGCCTTGAAGTAGCGCCGCAGGCGCCGGTCGAGGGATCGGGCAGCCTGTTCTGCTGAGTAGCGCGGAGAGGAGTGCTCACCGATGTCGGAATCCGTGAAGCCGGTGAGCATCCGGTCGAAATGCTGGGCGAGCTCGAGGTTTGTGGTTCGGCCGTCCACGAACAAGTCATTGGAGGATCCGTACAGATCCCGGGAGTACTTGTAAAAATCTGCGGTGCCGATATGCTGGAGCATTCGCACGCAGCGTATGTAAGAGTCGCAGGTGTCGATCAGGATGCGCTGGAGCGGGTCGTGACCATCCAGCTTCGATCGGATATCCTGAAACTCCCGCAGCTTGCGCCGGGGAGCGAATCGTAGGGGCGGGTAATCGTGTAGCGGCAGCTTGCGGGCCCGGTGACGGAAGAACTCTTCCTGCACCGAATCGGGCCAGTGCAAGGCCGACAGAATGCGGATGGGCTTTTGCGCCCGCACGATTGCCTGTGAGCAGTCGCGCAGCAGACGCCGGAGCCGGGCCCGCGATCTCATGAGTAGCGGACGAAGACCTCGAACATCTGCGGGGATAATAACAGAACCATGCGCCGGGCGTCACCCGAGGTGAGCCGGGCTTCAACCTGGAGGCGAGATGCGAGACTGGACGGTGGGGTGGACATGGAGATGGGTGCCGCTGGCGGTGGCAGGCGCTCTTGTGGGCCTCGCGAGCCTGGCAGTGGGGGCGCCGGAATCTGGTGCACGTCCGTGGCCGGAAGGGAAAATTGCGGCACTGACCGTCACCTTCGATGTCGATGGTGAGACCGTATGGTGGAAAGATCCTGCAACACAGAAAGCCCCGCCCGGATCCCTTTCGCATGGGCGTTACGGGCCGCAGAGCGCAGTCCCGAAAATCCTGGAATTGCTCGAGCGCCACCGTCTGAGAGCGACCTTCTTCATGCCCAGCTGGATTGCCGAGACGTATCCCGAGACGGCCAGATCCATCGTGGCTGCTGGCCATGAGCTGGGCGCTCATGGGGTGCACCACGAATCGCCCTCGACACTCGAGAGGGACGAAGAACTACGCCTCCTGCGCCAGAGCCGTGAGGTTCTTCAGCGGATCACCGGTGCCACCGTGGTCGGATACCGCGCACCGTCCTGGGCTCTGAGTGAATCCACACTCGCCCTGGTGGCCCAGGAAGGCTTCCTTTACTCGAGCAACCTGATGGACTCCGATCTGCCGTACGTGCACCATGAGCCACGGGGGCTGGTGGAGTTGCCGGTGTCCTGGGTGCTCGACGATGCCGCTCACTTCTGGTTCGATGAG
>CBEVTG010000387.1:0-2843 GCA_965552745.1 uncultured bacterium | reverse complement strand
CGCAGCGCCCTCGTTGCCGAGCAGGCCGTGACGCGGGCCCGCGGTCGCGTGCTGATGGTGAGCCCGTGGGCCAGCGACCCTACCCTTGCCCAGGTACCGATTCCGTGGTTCTTCCGCGCCGTCCCCGACGACCGCCGCCAGGCCAAAGCGCTGACCCGCGAGATCTTCGAGCGGCGCCAGCTGAGCCACGTGGCGGTGCTGGCGGGATCCTCACTCGATTCCCGCCTCGCAGCCCTGGCTTTTGCCCGAACCGCTCCCGCCGGATCGCTCATCTTCCGATGGGTGAACTCCGGTTCGGCCGATGACCTTCTCGCTCTGCAGCTGAACCGCAGTGCGGCGGAGGCGGCGGTGCTTTTCCTGGATCCCTCCACGGCGGCCCGGCGGATACAAAACCTTCGGAAGTTGGGCCTGCAGATGCCGCTCTTTGGCACGCTGCGGCTCGCAGTGGCCGATTTTCTGGAGCAAGCGGGACCTGCCGGCGACGGCGTCGTTCTGGTGGCTCCCAACCAGGGAAACTTCGGAGCTGCTTCCGCTTTCAGCGATCGCTACATGCACCGGTACGGCAAGACACCTGAAGCCACGGCGCTTTATTCCCACGACGCCGTTATGGCCCTGGCCGAAGCGGTGAGACGTGCAGCTTTCAAGCGCCCGGCGCTCGCAGAAGCGATGAGAGCAATACACATCAAAGGATTGACCGGCACCCTGTGCTTTTCAGATGAGGGCGAGCGCTGCGAAGCGGCCTCTCTAGGGCGCATTTTTGGATCTCAGCTAATTCAGATGCATGCAAGCCTCCCTGGGGGGTTGCGGAAAGGGGATTTTGAGTGATGGGATCGACAGGAGCAGGAATCAGGAAAAATCTGCAGATCGTCAGCCAGGGAGACTGGGATACCTCCGTGCAGTGGGTTCGCCTGGAAGAAGGAGGGATCGTGCATGTGCATGCTTGTGCGCGGCCAGAGAGCGACATCGGATCGTCCGGGGATCAAGCCGCCTCCATGTATGAGAACCTAAGAATGATCCTCGAGGAAAATGGTGCAACACCGTCGGATGTGGTAACCGAGAAGCTGTTTTGCAGCAACGTCGACCGGCAACGCACGGAGCTGGAGAGCCTGCGCAGGCGATTTTACGATTTCACGGAGGGCGTCTTGCCTCAAACACCGGCGGCGACGTTCCTGCAGCAACCTCCGTGTGCTCCCGGCAGACTCTGTGAGATGCAGGCGTACGTCATGCTTCACGAGGACGGCTCACCGGTCATCATCCGCCGCCTTGGGTTTGGGGACACTAAAGCCAGAAGCGGCACCCTCGTTCACACCAACGGCTACGACCATGTGTATCTTTCAAACATCACCGGGGCGTCCGACTCATGGAACCTGGCCGACTTCAAGAGCCAGGCGGAATCGATGTTCATACGCGTCGAGGAGAGTCTGCGGCAGCAGGGGCTTTCGTACAGAAACGTGGTGCGGGCCTGGTTCTATCTCCGCGACATGGAGGAGGATTACGCGGCTTTCAACGCGGTGCGGAACCGTCTCTACCATGAGTGGGGCATCGGTTTGCTTCCGGCGAGCACGGGGATCCAGGGTGCCGTCTATCCCACCGAGCACAAGTGCGGCATGGACGTGTACGCCCTCGGCGGCTGCTCCTCCTATCGCACGAAGCGCATGCACGCACCGACGATGAATGAGCCGCCGGCCTACGGCTCAGCTTTCTCTAGAGGCCTCCGCCTGGATCGGAATGACATCTCGCTTGTCTTCATCTCGGGGACTGCCAGCATCAACCGTCAGGGCGAGATCGTCCATGTGGATGACATCGAGAAGCAGGTTGAGCGCATGCTGCACAACGTAGAGCGGCTGCTGGGCAGCGAGCACGTCGGGCTGGATTCGACTCTCTCCTGCGTGACCTACCTGAAGAGTGCCGACTACCTGGACGCTTACCGGAAGGTTTGCGCGCGCCACCCGGTGCTGCAGAGCATCGTCAACTCGGTCGTGGTGGCTGATGTTTGCCGCCCCAAGTGGCTGTGCGAGATGGAGCTCGTAGCTAGCGCAGGTTGACGCCATCGCCCGGCGCGCGGGAGGTCAACCAGACGGCTCGAAATACTTGTCCAGTGTAGTGGTCTAGCGATTTTGGCAGATGCCTTCCGTGCCCAGAACTCCGTGCCATGGAAGATGTTATGATGTCGAAACCTGCTTCCCCTGCAAACATCTTCACAGAGTCCCAGAATGAGATCTTGAGCTGCACGGCAGGCCACACCGGAGCCCGCTGGGTGGACCGAGCTTTCTCGGGGATGTGTCACCGACCGGGGGCGAAGCTCAGCCACGCCCGAGTTCGAAACACCGATCGAGGTAGCCCCCCACATCGCCCCTGCTTCGAGTCACAGAGAGACTCGAAACTCCGATCGGGGTGGGGAGCCACACCCTCCCAGCCACGAGGCACCCCGCCAGACGGGGCTTCCCGCTCCGGGAAACTTTCTCGGGCACCCTTGACAATCAGGAAGCTTCGTCGTATATGACTAATAGTTAAAAAGAGATTCGTCCCGCAATATGAGGGGGCATCTGGCCATCAAAGGGGGAGGTGCCAGTGTTGTGGACGAACTTGCTCGACGTTGCAAAGACCCGCCAGTTTGAGCAGCGGCTCTTTTCACCCACCAATCCACAAATAGCCTCAAAGGGGGATGGCGGCGTTCGTGTCGTCGGGGTGACGGGACCCCCTATTGCCGGCCGCTTGCGGCCGAAGCGTGAGGGTGTAGGAATGCGATCAGTTGGGTTTGGAACCTCAGCGCATGTCATCGGGGAAAGATACATGGCAAAAGATACTGGGCTTGCACCAATTCTCTCGTGGTACCGAGGCAT
>CBEVTG010000386.1:0-2847 GCA_965552745.1 uncultured bacterium | reverse complement strand
TGGTGATCAGATCCGAGATCCCCTGGACCGCCTGCCGGAGGATGTCGTCGGCGGTGAGGAACGCAAGCTGGAGCGACGTACTTCGGTCCACCGTATGAATCAACTTGTCGTTCGGTATGCAGATGACCGTATCCACGGTCTCTCGCAGCTCTGTGAGCCCGCGCTCCGCCTGGGCGCGCCGGCGTTTGCCCTCGAACTGGAATGGTTTCGTGACGACGGCCACGACAAGGGCGCCGAGCTCGCTCGCCAGGCTGGCGATCACCGGAGTGGCACCGGTGCCGGTGCCCCCGCCCAGACCGGCGGCGATGAACACCATATCAGCTCCGTCCAGCACCTCAATGAGCTTCTCGGTGTCCTCCAGCGCTGCCTGGCGGCCGACCTCCGGGTTGGCGCCGGCACCCAGGCCCTTGGTGAGCTTGCTGCCCATCTGGACCTTGAACGGCGCCATGCAACTCTTCAACGCCTGGCAGTCGGTGTTCGCGGTCATGAATTCCACGCCTCGCAGGTTGGCCGCGATCATGCGGTTGACCGCGTTGCCACCGCCGCCGCCGACGCCAATCACTTTGATGCGGGCTCCGATCGCCGGATCGTCACCGAACTGAACCTTCGGGCTCGTGCCCTTCGCATCGTCATCTGACATGGTGATCATGGAACCTCCTCAGAACAGCCCCGCGAACCACTCGCGCAGGCGGTATGTCATTCGTGCCATGGACCAGGGCGGGGCATGCAGCATGTGCTCCGTCGATCGCTGGTTCATTGAACCGTACAGAGCCAGTCCTATCCCGGTCCCGTAGACCGGGCTGTTCACCACATCCGTCAGGCCTTCGATGTTGCGTGGAGAGCCACATCTCACCGGAAGATTCAATGTCTGTTCGGCCATTTCGGTCAGGCCGGCCAGCATCGAGCCTCCACCGGTGAGCACCATGCCCGCGTGCAGCTCGGACAGATATCCGGAACGCTCGATTTCCTCCCGCAAAAGGCCCAGGACTTCTTCCGCCCGCGGCTGGATGATCTCGCACAGAGTCTGCCGGGACATGAGCCGCGGACGGCGGTCTCCCACGGTCGGCACCTCCAGGGTTTCTTCCTCTTCGACAAGCGAGGAGAGCGCACAACCGAACTTCTTCTTGATCTTCTCGGCTTCGGGAATGGGCGTGCGCAGCCCAACCGCGATGTCATTCGTGAGGTGATCGCCACCCGTCGGCAGTACCGCGGTATGGCAGATGGCGCCGCGCTCAAAGATGGCCATGTCGGTGGTTCCACCTCCGATGTCCACCAGCACAACCCCGAGCTCGCGTTCATCCTGGGTGAGCACGGCGTGAGAGGAAGCCAGAGGCTCGAGCACGGCCTCGATGACTTCGATGCCAGCTCTGTTGACGCACGTCACCAGGTTCTGAACCGCGCTCACTGAGGCTGTGACGATGTGCACGTTTGATTCCAGCCTTGATCCAGACATGCCCCGGGGGTTGGAGATACCCTCCTGATCATCCACCAGGAATTCCTGCGGCACGGCGTGGAATACGGAACGGTCGGGAGGTAGCGACACCGCCTTGGCCGCCTCGAGCACCCGGCGGATATCCTCATCCGACACCTCATTGTCGCGGCCGGTGATGGGCACCACACCACGGCTGTTGAAGCCGCGGATGTGCCCCCCTGCCATGCCGACGTAGACCCGTTCGATCGAGAGACCGGCCATGAGCTCGGCCTCCTCGACAGCGCGTTTGATGGAATCAACGGTAGCCTCCAGGTTGACCACCACCCCCTTGCGCAGGCCGCGAGAAGGGGTGCATCCGATCCCGATCATTTCCAGTCTGCCAGAGCCATTCGTTTCACCGACAACGACGCAGATCTTTGTGGTCCCGATGTCGATGCCCACGCAGGGGCGATCGTTCTTCTTCATTCGCTCCTTCCTCCCCGTCTCCAGGGTGTCAAGGCGATCTGATCTCTCCAGCGCAAATCAACCGCAGCCAGAGATCCAAAATGGTGCTCGATCTCGTTCTGGTGGTAGATGTAGTTGCCCAGGTTGCGGCTGGCGTCTTCGCGACTGAGCCAGACCTGCCGGGGACTGGTGGTTCTGTGAAGAACCACAGTTCCGGGCACGGAGAGGTCGACGTACGCAAGATTGCTCAGCAGCTCCGGTGCGGTGCGCGTCACCCGGGCGAGAGCCGCCAGTCCGGCTGCAGCGTGACGCGCGAAATCTTCCTTTTCCTGTGAGCGAATTCCCTTGAGCACCGGCATCTTTGCGGTCTGTGCAGTGGGTTTTTCAATGGGCCAGCCTTCCGTGTCGATCAGAACCCGCTTGCCACGAAATCTGCCCCAGGCTGCGGGCCTGCGTTCCTGCACGGTCACCTGCAGGGTTCCGGGCAGCCAGCGCTTGATCACGACACGACGCACCCAGGGATCGTTTTCGAGCCGGCGGGCCAGCTCGGACAGATCGATGTCGAAGAGGCGGGATCCAACCAGATCCTGCATGCGCCCGTGAAGACGGGAGTGAAGTTCCTCCGAGGCCCGGCTGACGGCCACTTGGCGCACCTGGAAGTAGTTAGAATTTGTCAGCTGTGTGAGTACCTGGACCGCTCCGACCGCCACCATCGAAAGGATTATGACTCCGAAAAGGAATTTTCCCAGACGCCGTAACTTGCCTGCTTTCCGGCGGGGAATGGATCGGCGTGCCCTCCGGCCGCGCATGAACACGGGTCGCGTTGCCGCCATGACTCAGGACCGCGACCAGATCCGCACTTCCTCCTGCAGGAGGACGCCGGTCTGGCGCTGTACTTGTTCTTGCACCTCTTCAATTAGAGTACGCGCATCCGCAAAAGTCGCTCCACCGCGGTTGATGATGAAATTGGC
>CBEVTG010000385.1:0-2864 GCA_965552745.1 uncultured bacterium | reverse complement strand
TGGCCTGGCTGGTTTCTCCCGCGGCGACTGCTGCAGCAGCGCCGCCGCTGGAGCAAAAAGATCGGGTGCGACTTCCACCCAGCGACGGTCGCGCAGGGGCAGGAGCACTACGGTGATCCCGATGGCCAGCAGAACCAGGACCCGCCGGGCCGCAGTGTCCAGCCGGGCGCGGTCGAGCCCGAGATGCCACGAGTCCAGTTGATGAACATGACGGAAACGAGCCAGTAGCGTCCACGATGCGAGGGCATGGATGAGAGGGTCGAGCAGGGGAACGTGAACGGGGGTGCAGTAGGGGGGGAAGCCGGTGGTGCGGAACAGGAGCGCGAGCGGCGCCAGGAGTCCCACTGCGAGGGCGCTCGTTGGCCACACGGTTCCCGGCAGACGGTTGCGTTCATTCCAGTGAATCCTGAAACGTGTTCGAAAGCCCGCTGCACTCCGTGCACGCATCCATCCGGATCCTCGAGATAAAAGCGACGACAGTGAGTACGCGCCGGTCCCCCGTCGTTTGAACCGCGCCCCACTGCCGTCGCACCTGGCCGCGACCCCACGTGTCGCGGCTCGCTTTCCTCCTGATCCAAACTCCGTGCCACCTGAGTTCAACAGGGATCGGAACATTTCCTGTCTCGTTCCGTGACAGTGACTGCAAGCCGGTGTTCGGGTTTGACCGGATGAAAGCCGACTCGATACAATCCCCGAAGACCACGCGCCATCTCACGCAAGCCATCCATCGCTGCCTGCCAGAAGCGCCCGGGACGGAAAGGAATCGAGGGATCGCCGTCCCTGTGTGACCGGTGCGGGTTCTCAGAGAGTAAGAACCATGTCGAAGCTGAACACCACATTGCTGCTTGCGGCGGCCATGTTCCTGGAGGCCGTCGGGTACGGCATCGCCGCACCAACGCTCCCCTTCATTGCTCTGGAGCTCGGAGCGAACGAATTCGAAACCGGGCTGGTATTCGGCCTCTACGCCCTGGTCGGAGTGATCGGGGTGATACCGCTGGGGCTCCTCGCCGATCGATTCGGCAGACGGGTCCTGATCTATATCGGCCTGGGGGCGCTGGCGATCGGATCGCTCGGCTTCGGGCTGGCTCCCAGTTTGAGGCTGCTCTATGTGGCACGCCTGTTTCAGGGAATCGGCGGCAACGCGATCTGGGTAGGCTGTCTCTCGATGCAGGGCGATCTGTCTTCGCGCGAAGGCATGGCCAGGAGCCTGTCCTGGCTGACCGCCGCCTGGTCACTCGGGTTCATGATGGGTCCCCTGCTGGGTGCGGTGGGCGAGACGTATCGCACACCTTATTACATCTATGCCGTTGTGAGTGCTCTGGCATTCGTGGGCAGCATCGCCTATCTACCGGAGTCCTTCCGATCGTCGGCGAAGTTCAGCATGGGAAACTTCCTCCGCGTTCTCAGGCTGCCGAACCTGTGGGTATCCGGGACGGTCGTCTTCCTGATGGCGGCGTTCTACGGCGCTTTTGAGGCTTTTGTACCGAGGTACCTCAACGATCAGGGGGTACCACGCTCCATGATGGGCGTGTTGTTCTGCGGTCTGGCGCTGCCAACCATCGTGTTACCGCCGTTGATCGGCAGAATCACGGACCGTCTGGGTGACAGCCAGTTGCTGCGTTGTTCCTTACCAGTCTGGGTGGTGCTCATTGGCGGCTCGATGTACCTCATGGATCTGATGCATCCGATGGTCGCTTTCGTCCTGCTGGGAGCGGCCGAGGTGTTCATCCTCATGCCGAGCCTCGCCATCCTGCACCGGCGGGTGCCCACGGAGATCCGGGGCAGTGCCAGCAGCGCCAACAACTTCATGTTTTCCCTCGGCTTCATGATAGGCCCCACTCTGGCAGGCCACGCGATCCTCAGCGGCGCTTCATACCACTCGGTCTACGTGACCATCGGGTTAGTCGGGATCCCGGCGACCCTGTTCGTGTACCGCATCCTGCGCCGTCTGAACGGGGTCGTGCCCGGCGAAACGGCGGCAGACGTGGGTGCCGTGCTCGACCCTCCCTAGAGCTTTTCCCTATGGGACACGATCGACACAGGACTGGTATTTTCCTCGTGGGCGCAGTAATCTGACCGCCCGTGAAGAGGACGCGACTCAAGAGGCGCAGCTGGGCAGAACCGTTCCGTATCAAGATGGTGGAGCGGGTGCGTATGACCACGCGCGAGGAACGAGAGCGTGCCATCCGGGACGCCGGTTACAACACTTTTCTGTTGCGTTCGCGCGACGTCTATATCGATCTTCTCACTGACAGCGGCACCTCGGCCATGAGTGAAGAGCAGTGGGCCGGGATGATGCGAGGTGATGAGGCGTACGCAGGGAGCAACAACTTCTACCACCTCGAAGACGCGGTGCGGCGGGTCTACGGGTATCGCTACCTGGTTCCAACGCATCAGGGGCGGGGTGCCGAGCACATCATCAGCAAGATCCTGATCCGGTCCGGAGATGTCATACCGGGCAACATGTACTTCACCACCACCAAGCTGCACCAGGAGCTCGCGGGAGGAAAGTTCGTCGATGTCATCCTCGATGAGGCACACGATCCCGCCTCCACCCATCCTTTCAAGGGCAACGTCGATCTCGACAAGCTGGAGTCCGCAATCCGCAAGTATGGAGCCAAGAAAATTCCGTACGTGAGTATGGCGGTGAGCGTGAACATGGCAGGCGGCCAGCCGGTCAGCCTCGAAAACTTGCGAACCGTTCGGTTCCTCACCAGAGCGCACGGCATCCGTGTCATCCTGGACGCCACGCGCGTGGCCGAGAATGCGTATTTCATCAAGAAGCGGGAGCCGGGCCAGCAGAAGCGGACCATCGCCGAAATCGTCAAGGACACGAACCGGCGGGAAACGCTGCTGACCGCATG
>CBEVTG010000384.1:0-2866 GCA_965552745.1 uncultured bacterium | reverse complement strand
GTCGAGGTTCATCTCGGTGTGCAGGCAACCGAAATGCGTGCGAAGTCTCTTGATGAGCGTGCTGAATATGTTCACTTCGCCTGTCATGGATTCCTCGACGAGGCCACAGAGATGTCCAGCCTCAGCAGGTAGGATACGAAGCTCACCGCGAACAGCAGGCTAAGGATGCGCCAGCGAACCCACGTGGGCTGCTGAACGGTCTCGTGTTCCCTGGCGCCGTGCATGATTCGTCTTGTCCCTCGGCTGGGTGGGCCAGTTTACGCTAACCTGGGGGTTCCATCTGCGGCCTTGCCCGAGAATCCTCCCGGGAGTACGATTAAATCAGGTCGGCAAACTACTTAAAAGAATGACGTTAGCGGAACAGGCGGCACACCTTGCGGTAGAGCAGCGGCAGGTACGAGGCCAGAGCGAAGTAGAGCACGAACAGCACCACGATGGCCAGATAGAGTCCGACCACCGTTGCCACTGCCCATCCGATCCATTTGATCCATGCCACTGCCGGGCTCCCGAAAGGTCCGGATCTTAAGGTGTTGACCCCTGATCAATCAAGCTGGAATCGGCTAAGTATTAAAATGGTTTATCGGCAAAATACATGTACATTTCTGGTTACTAATATGTTTATAGGGCAATGAATTCCAGTCCCAAAATGGAAATACATGTCCAGAAGTAACATTTCCTTGACTTTATCCAAAATGTCCAATAAAATGGGCAGTGCGCCTGCGTTTGCAACGACGCCGGCGTGGGGCAGCACCAACGAAAGGAGTTAGCCGGTGGTATTCAAGGTCGGGGACAAGGTCGTCTATCCAAATCACGGAATCGGGGTCATCGAGACCATTGCCATGCGTGAGGACAATGGCGGGGACAGCGCCTTCTACTGTCTGCGCATCCTTGCCAACAAGAGCACAGTGATGGTTCCAACCACCAACACGGACCAGGTGGGTCTACGGAAGGTGGTCAGCAAGAAGCAGATCGATCGGGTCTTCCGCATCCTGCGCAGCAGTGACATGACGGTCGCTTCTGACTGGAAGGGGCGGTATCAGGAGAACTCCGATCGTATGCGCACGGGCTCGATCGAGGAAGTCGCCCAGGTTCTCAAGAACCTGGCCCTTCTGAGCCAGAGCAAGAGCCTGTCTTACCGCGAACGCAAGATGCTCGATAAGGCCCGCTACCTGGTGGTGAGCGAGATCGCTGAGGTTTCCAGGCAGTCGGAGGAGAAGGTCGAGGAGAGGGTTGACCGCGCCATTGGGCTGACGCTCCGAGGCCAGGCTGAACATTGATCGACAACTGAGGGCCCTCGGGCCCTGAAGGCCATCCAGACGGGCGGCCGGGGAACGACCCCCGGGCCGCCTGTTTCATTTTTGGGAGAATCGCGGGTGGACAACGTGGTGCTGACCGGCGTCGTCGCCGAGCTGGCCGGCGTACTGCCCGGGCGGTGTCTGGAGCGTGTGGAGCAGAGCCGCGAAGGAGATCTGCTCCTGGGCTTCGGCCGCGGCGCGCGCCTGCGGATTGGCGTGGGGCCGGGGCGTTCGCGCCTTCATCTTCTACGCGGCCACCCACCGCTCGCGGAGACACCGCAGCCGTTTGCCGCAACGCTCGGCCGGGAGGCGGTGGGAGCCCGAGTCGAGCAGATTACAAAGGACCCCGAGGAGCGCGTCGTCAGCCTGATTCTGCGATCCCCGGACGGGGCGCGCCGGCTCGTGGCCGAGCTCCTGGGACGCTCGTCCAACCTTTTCTGGCTGAATCAGGACAATCGCATCCAGGCCTTCGCGCGCATCCTCAAAAGCGAGTTCCGTGCGGCTGCCGCGGGCGAACCGTACCAGCCTCCCCGTAAGCGCAAGAGCGCAGGAATCCTGTCCCTGCCTCCCGCCGACCTCGAGCAACTCGCCCAGTCCGCCGGTGGCGCCGGGGGAGATCTGGTGAGGCTTCTGGTCCGCGAAGTGCGCGGGCTCGGCTCCATGCTGGCCCGCGAGATTGAGCATCGCGTGAGGGAGGGGCAGGAGAGCCCGGCTGCCGTATGGGGCGAAATCGTTTCTTGCTTTCGGGACGGACGCTTCGAGCCTCATTTGTACTCCCCCTGTGATCCGGATGAGATCGAAGAAGATCTGGCTCTGGAGACGGACCGGTTCTTCGTCGCCCCCTGGCCCCTGGCGAGTGCATCCCATCTTGTGGCGAGCCGGTTTCAGAGCTTCAGCGAGGCCCTCGAGCGGCACGGCCGGCTCGCTGACCGATGGAAGGAGTTCGACACCGAGCGACGCAGCCTGGCTTCCTCCTTCGAAGCCGAAACGCAGCGCCTGCGGCGCCTGCAGGAAGCACTGGAGAACGATCTCGAGCATGCCCGACGGGGCGATCAGTACCGGGTGTGGGGCGAGGTCCTCCAGCGCGAGAAAGGTTCGTTACGCATTGAGGGAAATACCGCCACCGTTCTCGATCGATACGGTAGCGGGCAGGAGTTGCACATCCCGGTCGATCCGGCCTTGTCGTCCGGGCAGAACGCCGAGACGATGTTTCATCGCTATCGCCGGGCACGCCGCTCGGTGCCACGTATCGAGGAAAGGACCCGCGAGATAGGTAAGCGGCTCGAGAATCTAAAGCCGGTCCGGGAGCAGGTGCGCACCTCCCGCACGCTGCGGGAGGTGCGGGCTCTAGCGGAGCGCTGGAAGCTGGCCCCGAGAGGCGTTTCGTCCGAGCGCACCCTGCGCGCCGGGGCAGGAGAGCGTGGCCCGGAGGCCAGGGCGCGCGAATACCGCTCCAGCGAGGGCTGGACGATCCTGGTTGGCCGGGGCGCACGGGCCAACGACCGCCTGACGTTCGGAGTCTCCGCTCCCCACGATTTCTGGATGCACGCGGCAGGCTCCCCGGGAGCTCA
>CBEVTG010000383.1:0-2866 GCA_965552745.1 uncultured bacterium | reverse complement strand
GGTGTGGGAGGCGAGGGCTTGGGCGCTGCTCAACCGAACCGGCCGCCTGGCCGAACTCGATTATTCGGTCAAACCGGAAATAGTCCGCCGCGTGGGCGGCTATCCCGGGGCGCTCTGGGCTCTGGAGGATGTTTTCCGGGAGCTGACGTCCGAGGAGGCGGAAAAGCATGCGTAACACCCTGGCGATCGCCCGCAAGGAATTCCGTTCCTACTTTTCTTCGGCCATCGCCTACATCTTCATAACTCTTTTCCTCGCGGTCTCGGGCTGGTTGTTCATGAGCACCTTCTTTCTCGTGGGTGAGGCGTCGATGCGGGGTTACTTCCAGTGGCTCCCGTGGCTGCTGATGATCTTCGTGCCGGCAGTTTCCATGCGGTTGTGGGCGGAGGAGAAGAAGCTGGGCACCATCGAGCTCCTGATGACCTTTCCGCTGAGCGATGCGGAGGTTGTCGCCGGCAAATTTCTGGCCGCCCTCGGGTTCATTAGCGTGACGCTGGGGCTGTCTTTCCCTGTGGCGATCACGGTTGCCGTTGCCGGTGATCCGGACTGGGGTCCGATCCTCGGCGGATACCTTGGAAGCCTGCTCCTGGCGGCCACTTTCCTCGCTATCGGGGTGTTCTTCTCCAGCATTACAGAGAACCAGATCGTCGCACTCTTGCTGGCCTTCTTTACCAGCCTGTTCCTGTACATCGCGGGGATGCCGATTTTCCTCGTGATGATCCCTGATGTCCTCGACGGGTTTTTCGCTTACCTGAGCCCCAAGACCCACTACGACAGCGTGCAGCGCGGAGTCATCGACTCGCGCGACGTCATCTACTATTTGTCGCTGATCGGTTTTTTCCTATTCCTGAACACCCGGTCGGTGCAGAGTCGCAAATGGAAGTGAGCCGCCGCAAACGCCGGGTGCGAGGCAGCACCGAGTCGATCGGGACAGTGATCCTGATTGCCGTGGGTCTTCTGCTGCTCAACGCCATTGCCATTCGCTTGTTCACGCGCCTCGACCTCACCCAGAACAAGATCTACACGCTCAGCAGCTCGAGCCGGACTGTGCTGGCGCGGATGGACGACATCATCAATGTCCACGTCTACTACAAGGAGAAACCGCCGCCGCAGTTCATGAGGGTGCGACAACAGGTGGGAGATCTTTTGGAAGAATACCTGGCGTATGCCGAGGGCATGCTGAGGGTGGAGTGGATTGACCCTATCGGCAATCCGGAGCTCGAGCAGCGCGCCCGTTCGCTCGGCCTACAGCCGGTGCAGATGCAGGCCATCGAGCGCGACGAGGCGCGGATCGCGGTCGGCTACATGGCTATTGTGGTGATGTATGAGGATCGGAAGGAGGTCGTTCCGCTGGGTATGTCCACGGCGAACCTGGAGTACCAGCTAACTTCGGCCATTCTCAAGGTGTCGACGACGGAATCCCTTGCCGTCGGGATCGTAGCGCCTGGCAATCCGGATCAGGCTTCCGGCCTCAACTTTCTACACCGCAGCCTCGAGCAGCAGTACCGCGTGCTCGACGTCTCGCTCGAGGGCGAGGAGGCGAGTATTCCGGAAGATGTGAGTACACTCCTGCTGGTGGGCTCTCCAGTGCTGTCGGACCGCGGAAAATGGGAGATTGATCAGTTTCTGATGCGCGGAAAACGGCTCATGTTCCTCGCCGATGCGGTTGAGGTTCCCCAGGCGAGCCTGAACGCTTATCCGAGTCCGCCGTCTTATGACGATCTGCTCAGACATTACGGGGTATCGGTTCATAGCGATCTCGTGCTCGACGCTTCGGCCGCGCGAGCGCCGTTCTCGAGCGGCGCTTTCCAGGTGATGGTGCAGTATCCGTTCTGGGTGCGGGTGATCCAGAACGGATTCGACCGCGAGAACCCGGTGGTGAACGAGCTGCAATCCCTGGTGCTTCCCTGGACCAGCAGCGTCAAGGCCCTGCCGTCGGAGACGACCGAGGTCGTGATCCTCGCTTCATCGACCGACCAGGCGTGGGTACAGGAGGGGTACTTCCACCTTGCCCCCACCCAGCCGTTTCAGGAGATGGCGGGCAACCAACGGGTCGTGCCACTGGCCGTGGCTGTGACCGGGAACTTCAAATCGTTCTTCGAGGGGCAGGACCCGCCCCTGGGAGTCATCGTGGGCCAGGAAGGGCAGCGGGAGCGGCTCGATGCCTCCGCAATCGATTCGCAGATCCTGGTTGTGGGATGCTCGCGGTGGGCAACCGATTTCTTCGTCAACATGTTCCCGAACAACCTGGCCTTCCTGCTCAATGGCGTCGACTGGCTGACCCTGGGGCCCGACCTGATCGCCGTGCGATCCAGGGGAGGGCTGGATAGACCCCTGGGGCCGGTGGACAAGGAAACCCGGACGCTGCTCAAGCTTTTCAGCATCGCGGTGATGCCGGGTGTGGTCATTTTGTTCGGAGTGGTATGGTCCCTCATGCGGCGCCGGGCGCGGCGTCTTGTGGAGGTTTTCTGAGGTCCAAACGATGAAGGTGCGTACTTGGATGATCCTGGGCGGCGTCCTGGTGGGACTGATCCTGATCCTCGTCCTGCTGGAGAACCGTTCCATTTCGGGCGGCGATGACAATGCTTTGTTTGTAGATTTCGAGCGCGAGCGTGCCCTGAAGATCGAGGTTAGCGGCAAGGACGGAGAGGGGATCGTACTCGAGAAGGCAGCGGACGGTTGGAAGGTGCCCGCGGAGGGGGATCTCCCCGCCGAACCGGACGGTGTCGGGGACATCCTCGACTTTCTCGACCGGGCCACGACCGGGCACAAGGTTTCGGAAAACCCCGAGAAGCGAGCAATCTTCGAGGTAGAGCCTGAAAACGGACTCACGGTTCGCGTGTCCGGTGAGGAAAGCGCTGTTCTGGC
>CBEVTG010000382.1:0-2871 GCA_965552745.1 uncultured bacterium | reverse complement strand
TCCCCATCGCCCGCAGCCTGGCGGAACTCGGTTTTCATCTCATGACAACCCGTGGCACGGCCAAAGCTTTTGAGGCAGCAGGTCTCGAGACTCAGCGCGTGTTCAAGGTAAACGAGGGACGGCCCAACGTCGTCGATCATATGAAAAACGGCAAGATCCAGCTGGTGATCAACACGCCGCTCGGGCAGAAATCATACTTTGACGAGCAGGCGATCCGGAGTACGGCAATGCGGATGAATGTGCCCTGCATCACCACGCTCTCCGGGGCAGAGGCTGCCGTGAGCGGAATCAGAGCTCTGCGGGAGAAAACGCTGGAAATCTATTCACTACAGGAGTGCTACCAGGAGCCCTAATCTCGTGTATTCCTTCTTCCGAGATTCTGTGTCTGTAACGGTTGCCAGGTTTCGAGACCTCTGTCGATTTCAGAGACCGTGACCGTTGCTGTACCCCGCTTCATGACGACGAGGCCGGCCGCGATGCTGGCGAGCTGCGCCGCTCCGGAAAGATCGGCTCCGCTCAAGAGCCCCAGGGTGAGGGTGCTGATGACCGTGTCGCCGGCGCCCGTCACATCCGCCACCTCGTCGGTGCCGAAAATGGGGACGGTTTCCATCTCACGGTCTTTCTGAAAGAGCGCCATGCCGCGGCTTCCCATGGTCAGCACAACCGCGTCGGTGGCGAACCTTTCCCTGAGAATTTGCCCCTGCCGCGACAGAGTGCCCGGTACGTCGCTCAGGTGTTCTCCGAGTAGTTCCTCGGCCTCCTCCTGGTTCGGTGTGGCTGCCGTGCTTCCTCCAAAATCACTCAGAGCATGTCGTGAATCGATGGTGACGACACCTTCGGCGGCCCGGATGCGGGAGACAATGGGTGCGGCAATGTCTGGTTGAATGATTCCGGAGCCGTAATCGGCGATGAGCAGGCCGTCCGAGCCCTCGGCTGCAGCGCTCAGGCGCCTCGAGATCTCCATGAACAGAGCGGAATCACCGGGAGGAGACTCACCCCTGTCAATACGCACAACCTGCTGGCTGACGGTATGCGGACCACCGGCCAGAATGCGAGTTTTTGTCTGCGTGTGATATCCCGGAATGGTGATCACCCCCGCCAGATCCACTCCACGTTTATCCAGTTCGGATAGAACCTTTCGACCGTTCTCGTCATCACCCACGATGCCGACGGCGACGGCCCTGGCTCCCAGGTCAGCCAGGTTGCTCAGTGAATTCGCACCGCCCCCGGGGCGGATTTCAGATGAGATATGTTCTAGTATCAGGACCGGAGCCTCACGGCTGATCCGGTTGCTGCGCCCGTAGGAAAATTCGTCCGCCACGAGATCGCCGTAGACCACGACGCGCTGCTGTTTGAAACGTCGAAGAACTTTGCGTAGATCGTGTGCGCTGGTCATGGGAGGTCTATGCTCTCACGTGAAAAAATCCAGCTTACCGCAGCGCGCAGGTCTTCAGCAATGTGATCGGGTTGAAACGGCCACCGGTGAGAATGGTGCTCGAATTGGCCGCGCCCGTATCCGGTGAGCACCAGCACCCCGCACAGTCCGGCGTTGCGCGCCGTGCGCATGTCCACCATGGTGTCGCCTACCATGTAGGAGCCGGAAAGCTGGATCCCCAGATCTTTGGCCGCCCTCTCGAGCATGCCGGTGAACGGCTTGCGACACGTGCAGTCCTGGCGCAAGGGCGGTTCCCCTTCGCGGGGATGGTGCGGGCAGTAATAGATCCCGTCCACATGGGCGCCGCCGGCGGCAAGCTGGCGCCGCAGGGAATCGTGAACTTTTTCCAGCAGGGGCTCCTCGAAATAGCCGCGCGCCACGCCGGACTGGTTGGTGACCACCACCGCGCGGAATCCGGCTTCGTTAATGCAGCGCACGGCCTCCACGCTCCTGGGCATGACCCGCAGCCGGTCGAGGTGATTGATATATCCCACCTCGAAGGAGACCGTCCCGTCCCGGTCGAGGAAAATGGCGCGTGACTTCATGTTGTTCTCTCCTGAACCGCGATGCCGGCAGCCGTTTCGGCAAGGGGACGCGTGCGCCAGCGCTGGTGAAGCCATAGCCAGATCGAGGGGTGCCGGTGGATCCAGGCTTCGAGTCGGTTCGTTGCCTCCTGGGTCAGGCGCTTCACTTCGGCCTCGAGGTCGGGGGCGTCCGGGCGTGGTTCCAGCGGTTTTTCATATTCGATGCGATAGCGTCCACCCCCGAGCGGCACCGAGAAGACGGGCACGATGGGACATCGCCGCTTACAGGCGATGAGCCCCAGGGCGGCGCTCGTGGAAGCCGGGCTTCCAAAGAAGTCGACGAAGATGCCGCGCTCCCCGCGCGCGTTCTGATCGATCATGAGTGCCACAGGTTGGCCATGACGTAGTGCCGGTAGTATCTGCCTCAGAGCCTGGTGTTTGTGGATGACGAAATTGCCGGTGAGGCCGCGCAAGCGGGCCATCCAGCTCTCCAGCAACGGATTGTCGAGCGGGCGCGTGACCATTCCCATGGGGTGGCCGAGACGGGCCTGAGTGAGCGCGGCCATCTCCCAGTTTCCGAAGTGCCCGCTCGTCACCAGCGCTCCGCGGCCCCGGCCCAGGGCCTCCTGGAGCCAGTGCAGCCCGTGAACCTCAACCCAGCGCTCGGGTTTCGCGCGTGCGACACGGGGGAAGAGGGCAAGCTCGAAAAGCACTTCACCGAAGCGCGCGAACGTGTGGCGAACCATGCGCCGGCGCTCCCGATCATCGAGTTTGTTGTCGAAGGCGCGATGGAGGTTTTCGCTCGCGATGCGCCGGTGTCTTGCATCCAGGGCCCAGACCATCAGACCGAGGCAGTGGCCGAAAAAGACCACCACCCGCGCGGGAAGCAGGGAGCTCAGGGCTGCCAGGATC
>CBEVTG010000381.1:0-2879 GCA_965552745.1 uncultured bacterium | reverse complement strand
CCCGCGAGATTTACCGCAATGTCGAACCTGCGGATTCTCCGGGTGGTGAGCCGGTCCCAGCCGGTGTCTCGAAAGACTCGGAAGACGGACACTGAGTATTTCTCATGACTGAGACTGCAGGCAGGGAAATGACGCCGGAGGGGGCAAGGCTCCGCGGAGGGCGGGCCCGCATTCTGTACGCCCTGCTGTCGGTCATCTCGATCACTGCGCTCGTCCCGCTTCTCGTCGAAGCCTGGAAGCTCATCGACATCAACCGGGAAGCCCTCGAAACCTCGCAGCGCGAGTACCAGCTCCAGCTCGCGCGCTCAATGGCTCAGCGCGTTGATGCCTATGTCGATCAGGCTCTCTCACAGGTGCGGACGATGGGCGAGGGGTTCGCCCTCGCTGCCAGGCTGAGCGGCGATTCGACGTTGATGCGATACCTGCAAAAGCAGAGCGGACTGAATGGGGCTCTGGACAGCAGCCTGCTCGAACTTCGCTACTATCCCGCGGGAGGCAGACGCTCGGTGCGCTCCCGTCGTGCCCTGCCGGGGGGGGATCCCGTCATCGATGATCTGTTCAAGCTGGCGCGGAAAGAGGTGTTGCGGGGCTCCGAGTTCACGGGAGCGCCGATCCATCTCCCCAGCCTGGGTGAGCCGATCCTCGTGGTCGGTGTGCCGGTGCGCTCACGGGGGCGCCAGATGGGGGCCCTGGTGGCCCTGACGAGTCTCTCCGGAGTCTGGGATGCGATGGTGCGCGATGTGGTTTTCGGGCACGCGGTTTATGCGCTCAACCGCAGCGGCGATCTGTTCGCCCACTCTGATCCGCGCGGACTGAGCCGAGGATCGACCGTGAAGGAGAGCGAGCTCGTGCAGCGTTTCATCAGCAGCGGAGGCATGCTGGGCGAAACTCTGCCGTTCACCGTGGGCACCGGCGAAGCGGCGCGGCATTTTCTGGGCGCCTATATGCCCACGCATCGCCGCTGGGGTCTGTTCGTGCAGGCCGAAGAGAAGCTGGCCTACCACACGGTTCGGGAGATGATCGATTCGACCCTGAAGTGGGCGGCGATCACTCTGGTGATCGCTCTGGCAGCGGCGTTCTTCTTCGCGCGCCAGATCAGCGAACCGATCAAGCGCCTGGCTCAGCACGCGCGCTCTTTGGCAGCAGGTGATTTCTCGGCGCGTGTGGAGCTCAACAGCCGGAACGAGATCGGGCAGCTCGCGGAAACCTTCAACCTCATGTCGCACGAGCTCGAGCGCTATATCGAGCAGCTCAAGCAGGCGGCGCATGAAAACAACCTGCTCTTCCTCGGCACCATCCGGACGCTCGCCGCCGCCATCGATGAAAAAGATCCTTACACGCGCGGTCACTCCGAGCGCGTAAACAAGTATGCCGTGGTGCTGGCACGCCGCCTCGGGATGACCAAGAAGCAGGTGAGGGACATCCACGTCTCATCGCTGCTGCACGACATCGGCAAGATCGGCGTGGACGATGCCATCCTGCGCAAGCCGGGAGCCCTGACCCCCGAGGAGTTCACGGAGATGAAGAAGCATCCGGAGAAGGGCGCCAACATCATGGCCCCCATCCCTCAAATGCAGAACATCATTCCGGGTATCCACTTCCACCACGAGAAATGGGGTGGCGGGGGGTATCCGAAGGGTCTCAAGGGGGATGAGATCCCGTTCATGGCTCGGGTGATCCAGGTGGCCGACTCTTTCGATGCCATGACCACGAACCGCCCGTACCAGCAGTCGATGTCATATGAAGCGGCCGTGGCGCGCATTCACGAACTCACCGGCCCCGTCTTCAATCCGAAGATCGTCGAGGCGTTCACCCAGGCTTACCGCAAGGGCGAGCTCGGTCTGCCCGAGAAGCAACTCGGGCTCGATCCGCAGCCGAACCCGGCCGCCGGTACGGGGCTGGCGCCCGCTCCCGACTCCGACGACAAAGCCCCCCAGCCAGAGGCCCCCACTCCCGCGGATCCGGTTAACCGCTGAGAGCGGCGGCAGCGCCCCAGCGTCAGCGCTTTTCCTCCAGCAACCATTGACGCATCGCCGAGCCCAGATCTTTCAGGTGGCGTAGCCGCGCCCAGTCGCGCGCGGGGCCTCCCGTGACCAGAACCGGGACCAGAAGAGCGGTGTGGGTGTCGGTCAAAAAGCGAATCTCGAGGTCCTTTGCGGAAGACCCGGCCGCCAGCGGTGCCGGCCCGCCCGTGTCATGATCGGCGACCACCACGACGGCGGTGTTGCCGCGGGCACGCGCGAACCGGCGAACACGCGAAACGGTTTGATCGAACTCCGCCAGCTCCGCCGGCAACTTTGAGGCGTCGTTGTCATGCTCGGCCCAGTCAATCTGGGCTCCTTCGATCAACAGGAAGAAGCCGTCGGCATCCCGGGACAGGCGCTCGAGCGCCAGATCCGACATTTCCTCCAGCGGCGGGCGGTCGGGGCCCGCGTAAGGTGGATCGGCTTCAGCAAAAAGAAACAACAGCGGCCGGTTCGGGTCGGCAGAGCGGGCCAGCTCCAGCGTTTCGGCGATCACCGTGCCGTCCTTCCGCAGCTCGTGAAGAAGGTTGCGCTCGTCGGCGCGCAACCCTCCCGACGAGCGGGGCAGGAAGTAGCCCCGATCCCCGCCGGCCATCATGTCCAGACCCAGGGAGGCCATGTGCTCCGCCACGGGATCATGATCGTAGCGATCGGGCACGTGAGCGGCGAAGGCAGCAGGAGTTGCGTGGGTGATCCCGCTGGTGGTGATCAGCCCCACAGCCAATCCGCGCTCGAGGGCAGCCTCGGCCAGGGTCTCAAGGGGGGCACGAGTCTCGGGATCGAGCGCCAGCCAGGCGTTCCGCGTCAGCTGCCCGGTGGCCACTGGTGACGGTGGTCGTGCGAGCAGCTTCTCGA
>CBEVTG010000380.1:0-2883 GCA_965552745.1 uncultured bacterium | reverse complement strand
TCGAGCATGAAAAAATCGCGCAGGACGGCCGGGCTCAGAAGGCTTTCGAGAAAGTCTGCCTCGAAGTTGATGCTGAAGCCGATGGTCTGTGCCTCGTACCGGCGGGCGACATAATTGCGCTGTGAGAACAGCTTCCTGCAGACGCCGATGTCCACCGAGGTGGCGGGTTCGAGTCCTGACGTGAGCTCATCCGCCGTGGTGTCGTTAAAGCGCAGGTACAGGCCGTCGACCGTGGTCCGGAACGTGTCGCTTCCGATGTGGGTTTTGAGCGCTGCCTTCTCTCTGGCGTTGGGTGGCGTGAGAGATAGCCGCGCCGGGCCGGTATAGCATGCGCCGGTGATCCGCCCGAGGATCGGTTTCGCCAGGACGAGGGTTCCTCCTTCGAGATCGATCCTCATCTGATCGCGCTTCAGTTGCGCCTGCGTGATCAGGTAGGTCCGGGCGGGATCCAGCTCGATGGAGTAGAACGACTCCGCGGCCTGCTGCATGTCGGCCTGGCTGAGCGTCGTCGCCTGAGCGGACGCGGGTAGAGCCAGAGCGGCAAGCGTTCCTGCGAGCAGAGCCACCGTGCGCTTCATGATGTCCCCTTCTCGAGCGAGGTGGTGCGGAGGGACTAGTTTTTCCATTTTTATACTCCCACTTCTCTCCCGTGTCAACGACCGCGGAGTTCCTTTGATGATAATAAGTTCCGGGTGGGTCGAGTTGACACCCCCTGGGGGCGTTCATAGAATATGGAGCACTTGCGGGATCGTCCAATGGTAGGACGCATGGCTCTGGATCATGTTATCGGGGTTCGAATCCCTGTCCCGCAGCCAAATTCAGTAAGGTTGTCCTGACGCTGAGGCATCTTCCTTTCGGGCGTGCCTTATCCCGCCTGTTGCCGGCGGTGCTGGCAGTTTTGCTCGCCGCCGCCTCCGACCTGTCATCTGCACGGGAGACGGGGTACGAGACGCTCGAGAGCCTCTGTGATCTGTCGCCCGACCTCGAGGGCGTCCGCGCACATTTCCTGTTCAGGTACACCGCCGACTCGACGGGCAAGATCCGGGGCGTGGAGTCGCTCTACGCCGTGGTGGATCCGGAGGAGAAGCGCCCGGCGTTCATCGCCGTTGCCGCCCAATGTGTACGCGACTGGGGCTTCGGCTGGATGAACCGCAACAAGATCGATCCGGATGATCCTGATTTCCTCGCACTGCACTTCTTCAAGCCAGTCCCCGAGAACAGCCCGCGTGCCAACCTTGCCAGCGGGCGCCAGGTTCCAATGGCCTGGTTCGACGAGGTGCACGATGAGAAGGAGAAACTGGCGCAGACGCTCATGTGGGGCTCGAAGCACGGCCCGAAGCCGGGCGCGTACTACAGAGAGTTCTCGGGAGACGGATGGACGCTGCGCACTGACCTGAAAGATCTGAAAGATGTGGAAGCCATCCGGCACGCCGTCACGTTCGCGGCCAACGCTTTTCGTGCCACCTTTCCGGAGGCACCAGCCGTTTCAGAGGAAGCCGATCTGACCGTGGTCTTTTTCGAAGATCGCCTGGAGTTCGCTCAGGTCGTGACGTTCGACAACCTGATCAATCTGAACCCGAACCTGGCGGGCCGCTACTCTTCATGGGATCGGATGATTTACGCTGCCAAGGCGGAAATGCCCCGGCACCTGATGGCCCGCGTTCTGGCACACGAGGCCACCCATCACTTCACCGCCCAGAGCTTCTACGCCGAAAACGAAGCGCCTCCGGTATGGGTGGCCGAAGGGATTGCCAGCTTCATCGAAACGCTCGGAAACCCCGGTGACGGGGGATTCGATCTCGCTGCGCTTGACCACGGGCGCTTCGCTCGCCCGCCGCGCCTGTGGGTCAAGTCGGCCGATGAGTACCTGCAGAGGCTCACGGTTGCCGCTAAAGGAGACAACCTCCCGCGGCTTCGGAGCCTCCTGGACGGTCGCTATGACGATCAGTTTCTCTCCGCGAGCCCGCTGATGGCGTACGGCATCTCCTGGCTGCTGGTTCATTATCTGGTGAACGCCGAGGACGGGAAGTACCGCGCCGCTTTCGAATCGTGGCTCGAGGGGCCGACTGCGGAGGGGGGAAGTAAAGAGTTCGCGGCTGCCACCGGAGTCTCACTCAGCCAGGCGCAGAAAGCCCTGCCGGCTTACATCGAATCGCTCCGTAGCGGGGGGAAATGAACGATCGGCGCTAGTCGCGGGGATCGACGCTGGCGGGCAGCGGCCGCAGAAGCGGGAACCAGACGATCTGCTTGACGTTCTCTTCGCCCGCCAGCAGGGCCACCAGCCGGTCGATCCCCATGCCCCAGCCGGAAATCGGCGGCAGGCCATACTCCATGGCCAGCAGGTAATCCTCCTCCATGACCATCGTCTCCTCGTCTCCCTCGGAGCGGGCACGCGCCTGTTCCTCCAGGCGGCGCCGCTGCTCGGCCGGATCAACCAGCTCGGAGTAAGCATTGAGGATCTCCCAGCCGGCGATCACCAGCTGGAAGCGGTCGACGATCTTCGGATCGTGATCGTTGCTGCGGGCCAGGGGTGAGATCTCGATCGGATGGCCGGTGAGAAACGTGGGCTGCAACAGCTTGGGCCGGCTCACCGCCTTGTAAATGGCGTCGATCAGGCTGGCGCGGCCGAGCTTCTGCGGCTCGTCCGCCTCGATCGGGATCTTGCGGCGGCGAGTTTCCTTCAGCAGCTCGCCTGCCTCGGGGAAGCGCGTGATGTCGAGATCCGCATCCCTCATGAGAAGGTCCCGGAACGACACGCGCGGCCAGTCACCTGCCAGATCGATCTCGTTTTCGCCGAACGTGAACTTCGTCGTGCCCAGGGCCTGCTGTACCGATTTCTGCAGCATCTCCTGGGTGAATTTCATGTTGTCTTCAAAGTTCCAG
>CBEVTG010000379.1:0-2890 GCA_965552745.1 uncultured bacterium | reverse complement strand
GTGCGCGCAGGTTCGTCCTACCTCTCACAGAGCGATCTGCGCCTGCACTTCGGACTGAACGGCTCGTCGAAGGTGGATTCGGTGCACGTGCGCTGGCCGTCGGGTCGGTCCCAGGATCTCGGAACGCTCGAGGCTGGCCGCGCCCACCTGATCCGCGAACCGGCCGGCAACTGAGCTCTAGCTTGAGCTCTGCTATTCATCGTCCTGGGCCACGCTGAACTTGAAGTGCTTCTCTGAGTACAGGCCGCTTTCGTCCGATGCTGCCTGGCTGAGGTAAAGATCACTTTCCCGCTGCGCTGCGTCCGGGCGCCCCAGGCGCTGGTACACCAGCGCCAGGTTGTAATGGGCTTTGGGAAAGAATGGCTGGAGCGCCACCGCCTGCTCAAGGCTGCCCGCGGCTTCCTGGATTCGATCCTGAAGCAAGCGGAGCTGTCCGAGGCGGTAATGGATCTGAGAGTGGTTGGGCTCCAGGCGCACGGCCTTCAGTAAATGTCGTTCCGCCTGCTCGAGCTCACCGCGAGCCAGGAGTACGGCTCCCAGGCCAAAGTGAGCGTAGGCGTTGCCGGGCTCCAGACGCAGCGCCGCGGCGAAGATCACCTCCGCCTCGCGCCACTCGCCGCGGGCGCGGTGGCAGGAACCGATGTAGATCTGCAGCTCCGCCCACCGGGGCCTCAGCTTCTCGGTACGCCGGAAGGCGGAGAGGGCGCGATCATACTGCTGCTGGTTGAAGTACGTGACGCCCGCTTCAAACGCAAAGACCTCGTTGTCCGGGTTCAGGCGCTCCGCCTCAGCGAATGCCGCGGCGGCTTCTTCGTATTGCTTCCGGCTCCGCAGGACCACGCCCAGCTGATGCCGGTAGCGCGGCTCCGTGGGGTCCAGATCGATCGCCCGGTTGGCTGCCGTGGCCGCGGCCTCGAATCGGTCGAGCCCGGCCAGGACGACACTTCTTAAAATGTGTGCCTGAGGATCTTTGGGGGTGAGCTCGAGGCATGCATCGAGCGGATCGAGAGCGGCCTCGATCTGACCCTGCAGGGCCAGTACCTGAGCCAGCTGGAAGTGCGTCCGTGCAGCCGTGGGGTCGAGCTCCAGCGAGCGCTCGAAAGCATCTTGCGCCTCGGCCAGGTCGTTCCTTCGCATGGCGCCCACGCCGAGACGGAAGAAGCGCTCTGATTCGGCGGCTTCATCGGCCTGAGCCGAAGACTCGTGCGCGGGCTTGCTCCGTGTTTCCTGCGCCGGGACCTGGTTTGCTGATGGAAACGCCTGCAGAAGAAATCCAGCGACCAGCAGTAGCCGGCGGGGAGAGATACCCCGGCGTGTCAGCGTGCGCGTTCCGCGTCCCCGTACCATGAAAGGATCGTAGCACCCGGCAGCCGGGGGTCAAAGGCGATCGATGAAAATGGTGCGGGAGGCGCACACGCCGAGGGAAAGTGCGCTGTGCGCGCTTCAGTGGTAGTAGGCGCGCACCGCGTCCACGAATGCCTCTGCGAATCCCTCACGGAAGATCGGCTTGCGCAGCACTGCACGATCGCGTTCGTTGTTGAGGTTGGCGACCTCAATGAGAACTTTGCTCGGCACGCGGTTGCTGCGGATGACGGCCGGCACCCAGGCCCTCCCGCGCCTCACCACGTGGTCTCGGATCGGCTGGTGAGGATGGATGCGGATCCTGGAATGGCGCAGCTCACGCACCATGATAGATGCGAACTCGCGGCTCAGGCCTTCCGATCGCAGGCGCTGGGTGCGCGTGAACGAGACATATTTTTCCTGCTGCACCTCCTTGTGCCGGGCGTAGACTCTGCCCGAGTTGCCGTACCGGCCGCGCCGGTACCGTTCACCCGGCACGTAAACCATGGCGCCGCGCACGGAAGGATGCAGCGAATCGGCGTGGAAGCTGGCGAACAGAATACGCTCGGGAGGCACCCCCTTCTCCCGGAGCGAGCGGTAATGCGAGTTCACGAGGTACCAGCGCAGGTTGACGGCCACGGCCCGCAACTTGCGGTTGCGGGGGTGGTAGGGAGGGTTCGTGAGGACAACCTCGTTCGTGTCGTGTGGAAGCCGTCCCTGGTCGCGGGGCTTGAATCCTGTCTTTCGATCTTTCACTGTGATCAGCACGGTTGCGGAGGTCTCACGCTCCAGCCGGCGCTTTACGCGGCACACGATGTCGTAGACCATCTCATCCTCGTAGATTCCACCCCGCACCGCGCCGGCGTCTATTCCTCCATGTCCGGGATCGAGGATGATGGTCACGCCGGCCAGGTCTCGCTGGCCGCCTGGGTTCTGGAAGGCTTCCGTCTCGCGTCGGGTCGCCACCACCTCGATGCGACGCGGATCGTTCAGCGGCAGGTACTCCGGAAGCAGGAGATCCTGAGGAATCTTGACGGTGCCTCCGGCCGGGATCTTGCGGACGTCACGAATCTTGCTCCGACGGGCGATCTGCTTGGCGATCGAGTTGACCTCGGAGGGAGCCATGCGGCCGGTAAAGCGGGTGACGACTGAGGAATAGAGCGCTTCACCCTTCTTGAGGCGGTAAGTTGCAAACGCTCCCTCTGCATCGCTTCCATAGGAGAGAGGCAGCGAGCCCTTGCGTTCGGCTGTCTGTGCTTCTCCCCAGTTCCGGAACAGCGGCTTGAGCAGGGATGCGGGGACGCGGGCCACGTCACCGCTCGACAACGTCACCTCCTGCAATCCGCGGGCCTGCTGGATCTCGGTGTAGTGATGACCCTGCCCGGTCAGCCACTCGGCAAGATCCCATAGCGTTTCCTGGTATGTGGGCAGAAGGCCGCGCCCTGCCTCGTGCACCCAGGCGTCCTCCTGCAGGTGATCTTTGGGGAACACGGCCAGGAATACCTGGAGCTGATACGGCTCCGACAGGAGCTCAAATGGAATGCGGTAG
>CBEVTG010000378.1:0-2890 GCA_965552745.1 uncultured bacterium | reverse complement strand
CGGCATCATCCTGGTTGTGAGATCGAGTGAGCGGGCAGCATCAGCAATGATCCGCCGCATGTACTCATCCGTGGGCGCCGGCACCGCCGTGGCGTCGACCGACTCGAACACGATCCTGGTCCCCGTCTCTCGTGCAATCGACGCCGCCTCCTCGCGGATCCTGTCAAAGAGCATGTCGATCTTCCCTGCTGAGAGATCCCTCAACTCCAGGCTCATCAATACACGCCCAGGTATGACGTTGGGAGCCCCGGGTTCGGCCCGTATGCGCCCTACAGTACCGACCTGCCGGCCGGGCTCATCGGTGACGACCCGGTTGATCGCCAGGGTAAGCTGCGATGCGGCAATGAGTGCATCACGCCGCTTGTCCATCGGCGTCGTGCCAGCGTGATTGGCAAACCCTTCAACCGTTACGTCCCACCATTTGATCCCGACGATCCCCTCAACGACACCAATCGGGGTCCCCTCATCGTACAGAATCGACCCTTGCTCTATGTGCAGCTCGATGAATGCCTTGATCGCCCCTTTTCGATACCTGGCTTCCGGCAGTTTTTCGGGATCACCGCCGATGAAACGGATTCCCTCCCTGATTGTCTTGCCGCTGTGGCTCACGATCTCGAGAGCCTCCTGATTCAACCCACCGACCAGCGATCGGCTGCCCACGAGGCCACCTTCCTCATCGGAAAAGACAATGACTTCCAGGGGGTGGCGCGTGACGATTCCGTGCTCCTCGAGAACCTGAGCACATTCGATCGAACCGATCACACCCACATCGCCATCGTAGTTACCGCCGTGCGGCACCGAGTCGATGTGAGAGCCGAACATGATGACGGGGAGATCGGGCTCCAGGCCGTGACGGCGTCCGATGATGTTTCCAGCTGGATCCACTCTGACCTCGAGGCCGGCTTCCCGCATCAAACCGCTGACATAGCGCCGGCCCTCCTGATCGGCTTCGCTGAAAGCAACGCGGCTGACTCCCCCATCGGGGTTACGACCATACTCGGAAAGTTCCCTGATACGAAGCTCGATGCGCTTCCCATCCACACGCACCGACGTGAGTGGAGAATCTCCATGAAGCGCCGAAACCTGCAAGACGACGAGCAGCAGACCGAGTGCTCTTGCGCCAGGACCGAGACCGATACATCCGCGGAACTCACCCACGGCCACTTGTTCGTGGCGCGGATGAATCTTCCCGATCAAGGTTCTAGTTTTCCTCGAGGGAGTTGCTGTAAAAGCCGTCGCTGAACTTATCGAAGATCTGATCGAGCATTGGGTGCTCGATGGCCTGTTTGCCGGTATCAGGCTCCAGGTTCCGTTCAGCCACGTAGGTGGGATGGGGGGTTCTGTGCACAAGGACGTGGTACCAGGGTTGATCCTTCGGAGGGCGGCTCCTGGCCACCGTCTCGTACCACTCTTCGGGGAGCTGGAAACTCTGATCCACGTCGACTATAACGCCACGGTAGTTGAATAACTTGTGGTGGATGACCTGTCCACGATGAAACTTGTTATGAAATTCCGTCACCAATCCTCCTGTTGCACAGAGCGCCGGAACGGCCCAGGCCGTGGGATTAGCTATTTCTCGTGAGTTGAGTATACCGCAGCGCCGGTACCGTGAACAGATCGATGAGCTTAGAGACTGGATGACGAGGCGCCGAAGACGCCCTCCAGCACCCGACGCAGGGTGGGGAGCGGGGCCACCTCGCTGCCTTGGCGGTCTTTAAAATAACCGGCATAAACCGCCACATAGTCCCGATCCGGGTTGATCAGAAGCCCCTGCCCTCCGAAACCGCCTTTGTAGATATCGTTGTTGTCGAAGACCCGATCCCACTGGTACACGTTGTGTTTGACCCCCTTTGGGAGCGACCCGGAGCCGGAACGGGCGTTGGCCAGGAGCTCTGGCCTGCCACCGTTGAGGATCACATCAAGGTACCGATCCGAGATGATCTTTTTATCGGAGACCACCCTGTAGCTCGGGGTGAATAACAGACCCACGCGGGCCAAATCCCGCAGCTTTGCCAGCAACCCTCCGTGGGTGAGAGGCACCCCGTAACGGCCGGCGAAGATGGATGCATCCGCCTCCGCGCCAATGTGCCTCCAGATCTCTCGTGTCAGGACATCCTGGAACGGCATTCCGGTAATCTTCTCTACCATCCATCCCAGCAGAAACGTGTTGACCCCGGAATAGTCGTACCCTGTCCCCTGTTCGGCCCAGAAACCATAATCGTAGTCGATCAGCATTTCGTACGGATTGTCCGGGCTGTTGCTCCTGCGCAAGGCGTCTCCCAGGGATGCTTCGTACAGGTAATAGCAGGAGTCGAGATCTTCGTATTCGTCCGCACAATCGATCCCCGAGGCCATGTCCAGTAGATTGCGCACCGTAAGTCCGGCGAGCTGAGATACTTTCAGCTCCGGGATATACACTTCGATCGGCTGGCTCACATCCACCTGTCCCCTGTCTTCCAGGATGGCCACGATCGTGCCTACAATCGCCTTGGTGACCGACCAGTAAATCGGCTTTTCGTACTCCTTCATTCGTGGGTAGGTCTCGAAAACAATCTCACCCCTGTGCACGATCACCATCCCCATGGTGGTCGAATGCTCACTGTGCAGAAAATCTAAATAGCGCATTTCTCCACCTGGTGTCTCGACCATGTAATCCGCAACCTCATCCATCAGTCGATGCCGGAGCTCTCTGACGGGACCATCGCGATATACATTCACGGTGGGATAGAGCTGGTGGACGTTTTTCGAATACCAGGCTTGCTGCTCACCGACCACAGTCCACCAAGCGGTGGTTTCGGTCGGTAGGGCACGATGCCACTTGAATGTCTCCTCGACGGTCGATGCGGGCTCGAATGGCTTAGGCTTGGGGGTGGAAGGACCGCATCCGATC
>CBEVTG010000377.1:0-2892 GCA_965552745.1 uncultured bacterium | reverse complement strand
GGGAAAGAGTCTCAAAATGAGAATCACCATCGATTGCGAGACACGCGTGGTAAGCCATTTAAAGTCAGATAATTATCGTGGTTCAACGGGTGCTTGCTCGCTTTCTCATTGTGAGACTGGCCGGGGCATAGACGTGAATGATCGGACGCTGTTCATTCGTAATTCATTGAAAAAAAATAGGTTGCTCGATAATTGTCGGGCGCCGCAGAACATGGCACGCCCGTTGCTTTGTAAACATACTGTGAGTGCAAGAGAAGACATCTGGGGGGTGAGCATGAGAGAGAAAAGAGTTTCGGCCAGGCTGGCCCGATCGACCGCTATCGTGATCGAGAAGCTCGAGGCGAAGGACTCACCATCCATCCTCTGGTTTCCCAATCGCGCGATCTGAGGCGGGTACGTAGAGAGGGCGGCACCCGGGTGGTTTTTGGGGGGTGACCTGACGGCGGCCGGTGGGGGCCGCCGTCGCACTTTTAGGAAGCAGGCAGAGGATGGGAAGCAAGAGACATCAAAAGAAACTCGCCGCGGCAGCCGGCGAACCTGTTCCCTCCTGGGGCCCCCGGCCGGTTCGAGAGCAGTCGCCGGCCGGGGTGCCCGCGTCTGTGCCGGATCTCCCCCGCCTGCGGAGCGACCTGCGCTGGAGCCGGCGCGAGGTGCGCGGGGAAGAGGTCTGGTTCGTCAACGACCCGCAGCGGCGCACCTACTTCCGGTTCTCCCCGGCGGTCGCCTACATCCTCAGGCAGCTCGAGACGGCTGACAGCCGCGAGGCTCTGTCCGGTCTCTTCGAGAAGGAGTTCGAACAGCCGCTTCCGGCCGATGACCTGAAGGCGATCCTGTCGCAGGCTTTCGAGGCCGGTCTTCTGGATCAGGTCGCGGCCGGGACGGCGGGTTCCAGCGAGCCGGGCGCCGTTTCCCTGGAACCACGGGAGGGAAGCCTCCTGGGCCGCATGGTTCACATGCGGCTGGGAGCCTTCGACCCGAACCGGCTTCTTGGTCGGCTGGCTGAGCGCCTGAGCTTCCTGTTCACACCGGCCGCCCAGGTGGCGTGGGCCGGGTTGCTGTTCGCGGCGCTGGCCGTGGCGATCTCGAACATCGAGATCATCGTCGCGGAATCCCTGCCGCTGCTGCAGTGGCCAACGTTCTTTTTACTGCTGCCCGTTCTGCTCCTGGTCACGGTGCTCCACGAGTTCGGGCACGGGCTAGCCTGCAGGCACTCCGGAGGGGAGGTCCATGAGATGGGCTTCCTGCTCATCTTCTTCCAACCCGCTCTCTACTGCGACATCAGCGACGCCTGGATGCTGGACCGGCGCTCCCGCCTGTGGAGCATCGCCGGCGGGTTGTGGGTGCAGCTTGCGGTCTGGTCTGCGGCGGTCTTCGTGTGGCGCGTCACGGCTCCGGAGACGCTGGTGCACGCGGCGGCCCTGCTGGTGGTCGCTGTGGCCGGTGTGGGCGGGCTCATGAACATCATCCCGTTCATCAAGCTGGACGGTTACTTCTTCCTGAGCGACTGGCTGGAGATTCCGAACTTGCGATCGCGCTCTTTCGCGCACGTGCGCGGCTCGATCCAGCGAGCGCTGGGCGCGGAGGATGCCGGGGACGGGCAGGATGATGCGCCGCTCCCGCCCGCGAGCCCCCGGGAGGCGTGGGCTTTCTGGATCTACGGGACACTTGCCACCGCTATGTCCGGAACGCTTTTGGTATACTTGCTTTTTCTCGTCCATGGATTCGTGGCCCGGCAGTTCGGGGCCGGGTGTGTGGCAGCTCTGTGGTTGGCGGTCTTTGCGTTGATCGGCCCCCCGCTGGGCCGGGTGATGCGGCCGCTGGCGCGTGCGTGGGCCCAAGTGCTGAGACGTCCTCGCCTCTCACGCTCTTCGATCGTCCTCCTGGTCATCGCCGGGGTGCTGGCGGCGCTCTTCCTGGTTCGATGGGAGCTTCGCATCAGCGCCGACGTGCGCTTCGAGCCCCTGCAGCGCGCGGTGGTACGCAGCGAGGTCGAGGGGATCATCGACCACGTGGCGATACGCGAGGGGCAGGAAGTGGCGCAGGGAGATCTTCTCTTTGAGTTCTCCTCCCGCGAGTCGCGAGCCAGCCTGGAGCAGGCCGAGGCGGAGCTTCTGAAAGCGGGTGCCGAGCTGACGCTGCTGAGGCGCGGCAGCCGCAAGGAAGAAGTTCGTAATGCCGAGAGCCGCCTCGAGAAGGCACTGACCCGCGAGGAGTATGCCAGCCGCGATCACCTGAAGGCCCGCGACCTGTTCGATCAGAAAATCGTGTCGCTCCAGGATCTGCTGGCGGCCGAAGAAACGCTTGTGGTCCGGCAGAAGGAAGTCAAGGAAGCCCGCGGCCAGCTCGACCTGGTGCTTGCCGGCAGCCGACCCGAAGAGATACAGCGCATGGCCGCAGAGGTGACGCGCCTGGAGAGCGTGGCCCGGGTGGCCCGGGAGAACCTGGAGCGTGGACGCGTGCGCGCCCCGATCGCCGGGCACGTGGTGACGCCCCACCTGGAGCTCAAGGACGGGCTCAAGGTCGAGCGCGGCGACGCCCTGTGCGAAATCGTCGACGCACGGCGCCTGAGGGCTGAGATCGAGATTCCGGAAGCAGAGGCCGCCGAGGTGCGGGTGGGTCAGAAAGTCAAAATCAAGGCGCGCGGATACCCAGGACGATCGTTCTGGGGCGAGGTGGTGTCGATCGCCTCGGCCGCGCAGGCCGACCCGAACGCCCAGAGGGCCTCCTTCCTGCCGGCTCCGCAGAGCCACATCCGTGTTCACACGGAAGTGGACAACGTGGAGGGGCTGCTGAAGCCCGCGATGACCGGCAACGGAAAGATTTACTGTGGGAAAAGGACCCTGGCGGACCTAGTGACCCGGCGCCTCGTTCGGTACGTGCGCACGGAGTTCT
>CBEVTG010000376.1:0-2894 GCA_965552745.1 uncultured bacterium | reverse complement strand
CTCAGGCCGATTGAGGAGATCCTTGGAGAGTTGCGAGGCGGTCGATCCGGGGGGGCCGCCACGCGTTCCAGTGGTTCGCCCCGGCTCGCGACCCCACCGGCACCTGCACCCGGAAGCCTGCAGACGCAGGCCCCTTCCGCCGGGAGCACGGACCCGTCGCCGCCCGCGCCCGCCGGGAACGGCCCTGCGAGGGAGCGGTTCCTGGAGGTGCTTCATCAGAAGAAGCTCCACCTGGCCTCGTTCATCGAAAGCGCTCGGGCCATAACCCCGGAAGGTTCGGCGCTCGTCATCAGCTTCGGGCCCGACCAGCGCTTCATCCACGACAAGGCCGCCGAGGACCTGCCCCTGCTGCGGGAAGCGGCCCGGACCGCGCTCGGTGATGCAGCCACTGTGCGCCTCAACATCGAGGAGACGGGCGGGGACGGGCCTGCTGCGCAGGCGACCTCCCCCGGGGAGCAACGGGATCGCCTGATCGAGAAGGTCGTCAAGGAGCCGATCGTTCAGTCGGCACTGGATATTTTCGGCGGGCACATCGTCGACGTACAGGAGTCCTGAGACGCCATGAACATCGGGAAAATGCTCAAGCAGGCACAAGAGATGCAGGCCAAGATGCAGGAAGAGATGGAGCAGCTCAAGGTGGAGGCGACCGCGGGCGGGGGTATGGTCACCGCCCGCATGAATGGCAAGAAGCAGCTCCTGGCGCTCGAGATCAAGCCGGAGGCCGTGGATCCGCAGGACCTCGAAATGCTGCAGGATCTGGTCGTGGCGGCGGTTAACGAGGCCACCCGGAAGGTCGAAGAAGCCATGTCCTCCCGCATGGGAAACCTGGCGGGTATGATGGGGCTCCCGGGCATGCCCTGAATTTCCTCCTGTCAAAAACTTGCCCCCTTCACCCGTGTCACTATATTAGAACCGGACTTTCGCCATGCCTGAGGTAGCTGCGCCTATCGCGCGACTTATCAACGAGTTAGCAAAGCTCCCCGGGATTGGCCTCAAAACGGCTCAGCGGCTGGCCTTTCATATGTTGAAAGTGCCGGCACCCGAGGCGGAGGCCCTGGCGACGGCCATCCGGGAGGTGCGCGAAAAGCTCACCACCTGCAGCGAGTGCTGCAACATCACGGACACGGACCCCTGTCGGTTCTGCTCCGATCCCGGGCGAGATCGAACGACGGTGTGCGTCGTGGAGAACCCGACAAACGTGCTGGCGATCGAGAAAACGAGAGAGTACCGCGGCCTGTACCACGTGCTGCACGGCTCGATCTCGCCGCTGGCCGGACGCGGGCCCGAGTCGCTCACCCTGGAGCCGCTCACCGCGCGGGTGCGCGCCGGCGGCGTGCGCGAGGTGATTGTGGCCACCAACCCCAACGTGGAGGGAGAGACCACCGCCACCTATCTTGCCCACATTCTCAAGCCCCTCGGCGTGCGGGTCACCCGCCCGGCCATGGGCCTGCCGATGGGGGCCGACCTGGAATACACCGACGAGGTCACCATGTCCAAGGCCTTGGGCGGCCGTCACGAGGTTTGAGTAACTATGTCCGGCTCTGAACTGGTGATGTACGAGGAGGAATTCTCGAAGATCCAGGACATCCTCGAGAAGCTGCGCAAGGACGCTAATGCCAAGTTCGTGATCCTGGTGGACAAGGCCGGTCAGCAGATCGCCAATAATGGCAACCTCCGTAACATCGACACCACCTCTCTCGCCTCACTGACGGCCGGCAACGTGGCCGCCACCGACGGCCTGGCCAAGCTAATCGGCGAGAAGGAATTCTCCATTCTGTTTCACGAGGGAGAGAAGGACAGCATCCACATCTCCATCGTGGATCAGCGCATTATCCTGGTGGTCATCTTCGATGAGCATTCCTCGCTCGGCCTGGTGCGCTTGCGCGTAAAGAAGGCTCTGGGGGATCTTTCGGCCGTGTTCAAGGTGGTGCTCGAGAAAGCGGACCAACACGCGGTCGGAAAAGGTCAGGCACAGTCCCCGTTCGCGGAGATTACCGACGAGGACATCGACAGCCTGTTCAGCGAGTGAGGCTGCCATGACCTTCATCAACTACGCCGCGCGCGAGATCAACTGCAAGATCGTCTATTACGGCCCCGGGTTGTGCGGCAAAACCACCAACATCCAGTACATCTATGACAAGACCAATCCGAACGCCAAGGGAAAACTGATCTCACTGGCCACCGAGACTGACCGCACGCTGTTCTTCGACTTCCTGCCTCTCGATCTTGGAACCATCCGCGGCTTCCGCACCCGCTTTCATCTCTATACCGTACCCGGGCAAGTCTTCTACGACGCCTCGCGCAAGCTGATCCTCAAGGGCGCCGATGGCGTCATCTTCGTGGCCGACTCCCAGGACGCCCGTCTGGAAGCGAACGTCGAGTCGCTCAGGAACCTGCAGGCCAACCTCAAGGCTCAGGGGCTCGATCTCCTGAAGATCCCGTACGTGCTGCAGCTCAACAAGCGCGACCTACCGACCGTGGCGCCGGTCGAAAAGATAGTCAGGCAGCTGCGCATCAAGGGAGAGCCCGTCTTCGAGGCCTCCGCCGTCAAGGGTACCGGCGTCTTCGACACCCTCAAGGCCGTCGCCAAGCTCGTCCTCAACGGGCTCAAGCAGGGCTGAGCAGCTCTTTCTTGACACGATTTCAGAAACCCTGCTAGAATCACCGTTTGCATCAGGGAGAGATTCCATGTTCGCAGTAATAGATATCGGCGGGAAACAGCGCCGTGTGGAAAAGGGCGATCGCCTGCGCCTGGAGCGTGTCGAGGCCAAGGTAGGTGACAAGATCGAGCTCTCGCCCGTGCTCATGGTGCAGACCGGAAAGAGCCTGAAGATCGGCAAGCCGCACGTGGACGGAGCCAAAGTCTCCGCCGCCGTGGTGGCTCAGGACCGGCA
>CBEVTG010000375.1:0-2896 GCA_965552745.1 uncultured bacterium | reverse complement strand
GCGCGGTACCCGACTCCCTCTCTGCGCGCCTCGAGCCCCACAGCCATACTTGCATCGTCCCGGGGCGTAGCAGACCAGCCTGCGTCCCTGCACAGAGCCTGCAGATCACAGCCGCCGCCGGGATGGATCCTGGAGGGAGACGCGTGCGGTTCGAAGAAACTGCCGCCATCCGCGCCTGCGGGAAAAATCGCCGCGATGACTCTCCTGAATCCGAGAAACTCATTCTCGACCCGTTCGTCCACATTCGACTCATCATCCAGGGGGATCTCCATCCGCAGAGCCGGCTCGATCCACCCGGAGGAGAGCACGATCTTCGGGAGCCCGGGCAGGATTGAGTTGAGGCGCAGAAGCTTCCATAGGGAGGTGCGCGCATGGTCCTTCAAGGGAACCTGAAAGATGATCCATCTTTCTTCGATTCTCACCTGGACCCGCGCGTCAGCTTCCCCGGGAAGGATTAAATTCCATTGACGCGGGCCGCGATCGCCCGCGCTCGACACCCATGAGCTCAACGATGCCGGTAAGATGGTGTGAGGGTTCTCGAGAGAGACGGTCATAATTCAGATCACCTTGCTGGAATCTCGGAACGTGGCCCGGCAGCGCGGCGCTTGAGAGGACGCCTGTCTATTGGAAAAAGGTGCTGGTTTCGTCTCGCCCAGGCACAGGCGTCCGGGTTGAGGGCGTCTTTCTCGGTAACGGTCATCTTGTGATAGCTGAAAATTTCGTGGCAGCCGAACAGGATGTCCACGAGAAATGTCCCGGGGTGAAAATTGCCGAGGCAAATGTACGGAAGGTGGCTGTGAACGTTCGGGTGGAAAACGTCTCTTGGACCGAAAAGGGTCAGAACCTCAAACGTGTTCGCGCGCCTCATGTAGTCGGAGAGGAAGCGGATCCCTACCTCGAAACGCTCCGCGATGGCCACTTTCCGATCCCGGGTTCTCACCAGGCCGCGGCACCGGAAGCGGGCGCGATAGTGCCGGGCGGGTGGTCCATCGAGCGGTTCCAGATCCAGAAGATCGCTCGACTCCGCAAGCGCCATGCCCAGTTCTTGCTGGCGGATCAAAAAGTTTTCGAGAACTGTGTCAACCACGAGATGCCTCCTTGGGAGCATGGGTGGTGGATCGACGGGAAAGCGCCATCTCAAAATGTCTTTCTCCCTCCGGCCCTTCCACGCTGAAAACATCCCCCCTGCGAAGACCGATGCTCTGGAGCGACAGACGCAGCACCCGCTCGGGCAGCCGTGATCCCTCCAGACTCTCGAGCAGATCGAAACCTCGCACGGTCATCAGGGCCCTGCACTGCCCGCATCGCTGGATGTCAGGCGTCAGGGATGCCGCATGGCGCAGGAGATCTCTCTCACGGCCGCAACCGGAGCAAATCAACCTGGTCACAAACGGAGAACCTTCCACTCGCAGGCTGCGCGTACCCCGTGCGCTTTTCCCGCTATCCCCGAGATTGAGCGCCTCGGCAACGCTCATCTCTCCGGGAGAACGGGTGAGGGGTTTGATCTCCCACATGTCGTGGTCCGAGAGGCGGCAGCCGGGGTTTCGTGAGAACGACGTTGTATGCAGCTTGTTCTGGGCGGCGTCGATCACTGTCTCTGTGCCAAAGGCCACCGCGCCGGACCCGCCGGAAATAAACTTGTCGCATTCGATCGCCTGAAGAGCTGCAGTCAGAGCACCGAGGCTCGAAGGAGCCTGTGTAGGGAGCGCCTGAACTCTCGTGCCCAGACAGGAATAGATCTGATCGAGGTCGGCATACATTCCTGCGTCCCACAAGCATTCCATGCAGGCTCGCTCGGGCCCCGGCAGAAACAGGCTCGTCCTGGCCAGCGAGGCGGAGGCTTCTATTCCGGCATCGATCCAGGGAATTCCGAGACGGAGGGCAATTCTGTTGACGTCCTGGCGGGCGCGCCGCGAATCCAGGCACGACAGGATCAGATCGGCCCGAAGCTTCCCGGGCGGCACCGTCTCGAGGGGCGCCGGAATCGACACGACCCGAAGATGGGAGCGCATCCCGAGCAACCTCTGTGCCTGAACGTCCGACTTGGGCTTACCGACATCCTGAGCGCGAATGTCCTGGGAGCGGAGGTTGTTCGGTTCATAGGAGTCCTGATCGACCAGAGTGACCTTGCGGATTTCACGCATCCTGCCGAGGTGGGGAACGAGCTGGGACCCGATGTTGCCACCTGCGCCCACGATGGTGACACTCTTTCCCGGGCCTGGATGTGCGTGCTCTAGCGGCATCAGAGGTTCTCGGGTGTCCAGGAATACCGTGCGTCCAGAGACGTCGAACGAGGACAGTTCGAACAAGATCCATCATAAGACCAGCACCGTGATCCCTCCTGCTCGTGATAAATGAGCGCACAAGAAGGACAGCTGACGGACGGAGTGCCCGCGTCCACTTCGCGTGTGCACCGTGCGCAGTGGACGATCGAGTCACCGCCGGGGAATGCTTCGACGCGCGCCAGATTCTCGCTGGAAAAGAACAGGGCGCCCGTCCCCTCGATGCGGATCTCGTCTCGATCGCTCAGGACACGGATGCCGGCCATCACAGGAAGACCGTTCACTGAAACCTGCTTGCGGGCACCGCAAAGCAGAACCCAGCTCTCGTGGACACCTCCCCGCTCGCGGAACAGGGCTACCTGCTCGCTGAGCATCTGTCTCTCGCTTTCGAGGAGGCGGGGAGGATGACTGGAGAGACAGAGGGCGTCAGCTTCGAGTGGGAGCAACGACCACTGCTCGTCCTCGGACCTAACCCACAAGTGGGCCATGCGGAGACTCCCGTCGGAAGCGGGCTTGGAGTGCCCGGGCTGTTGTGCTACAGTATTGTCAGTTAGTACTTATAAGCTCTGGCGGGAACTACCTTACGATGATCAGGGTGCATGGTCAATAGTATG
>CBEVTG010000374.1:0-2897 GCA_965552745.1 uncultured bacterium | reverse complement strand
CCAGTTCCCGAAGGCGTTCCACCTCTTCCACCACCGCCTCGGGACTGTACGAATCCCCGAAAGGATTACCGAACGCCATCGAAATGTAAACAACCAGCTTCCGGCCCGCCTCCCGGGTGGCCTCGATCAGCCGGCCGGCAAAGGCACGGCCTTCTTCAATCGACTGGTTGGCGTTGCGTTGCTGGAAGGTGGGCGAGATCGAGAGCGGGTACCCGAGAGTGGAGACTCCAGGCGCCGCCAGGGCCCGATCCAGGCCCTTCTGGTTGACCACGATGCCGATGATCTCCACGCCGCCGAGCTCCGCGCCGAGGGCTTCGAGCACGATCTCGCTGTCCGCCATCTGCGGCACGTGCCGCGGCGACACGAAGCTCACGGCGTCCAGGTGCCGGAAGCCGGCCGAGATCAGGGCCCGCAGACAGGAAATTTTTTCTTCGGTGGGAATTGCGTGGGGCAAGCCCTGCCAGGCGTCGCGCGGGCATTCGATGATCTTAACCTCGTCGGCCATGATTTCTCCCCGGCCCGGTGCCGGAGGCGGCCGGCGGTTCCCGGTCAGGTCTGCAGGACCCCGGTGCGGAAGGGCGGGATCTCAGCATTGTGGGAGCAAGCCTCGAGCGCCAGAACGAGGGAGTCGCGCGTGCGCACCGGATCGAGAATGGCGTCCACCCAGAGCCGGGCCGCGGCGTAGCGCGGATCGGACTGTCGATCGTACGTCTCCCGTACCGAATCAGCCAACTCTTTCTTCTCCGCCTCGTCGAGCTTGCGCCCCTGGCGCTCCAGCTGCTTCACCTTGATGTCCACCAGGGTGCTGGCCGCCTGATCGCCCCCCATGACCGCATAGCGGGCCGTGGGCCAGGCGAAGATGAAGCGGGGATCGTACGCTTTGCCGCACATGGCGTAGTGGCCGGCGCCGAAGCTGCCTCCGAGGATCACGGTGAGCTTCGGCACCACGCTGTTGGAGACCACGTTGACCATCTTGGCTCCGGCCCTGATGATGCCGCTTTCCTCCGCCTCGCGCCCGACCATGAAACCGTTGACGTCGTGCAGGAAGATGAGCGGAACGAGGTTCTGATTGCAGTCCATGATGAAGCGGGAGGCCTTGTCAGCCGACTCCGTGTAGATCACGCCGCCGAACTCCACGCGCTTGAGGTCCGATCCGTGAGCTGCGGTCTGCACGTGCTGCTTCTGGTTGGCGACGATGCCGACGGCGAAGCCGCCCAGCCGCGCGTAGCCGCACAGCAGCGTGCGTCCGTACTCAGCCCGGTACTCGTCGAAGCGGCTCGCATCCACCAGGCGGGCGATCACCTCGTGCATGTCGTAGGGGCGCGCCGGATCGCCGCTGACGATACCGTAAAGATCCTCGGCGCGGTGCAGGGGCAGCTCGCTCTCCCGGCGATCGAACGGAGCGCGGGGGCGGTGGCCCATCTTCTCCACCAGGGAGCGCACGCGCTTGAGGCAGGCCTCGTCGTTTGGCTCGTGAAAATCGACTGTGCCGCTCACCTGGGAGTGCATGCGCGCTCCGCCCAGCTCCTCGGCCGAGACCTTTTGCCCGATGGCGGCCTGCACCAGCGCCGGACCGGCCAGGAACAGGCCGCTGCCCTCGGTCATCAGAACGTGATCGCACATGACGGGCAGGTAGGCGCCGCCGGCCACGCACATCCCCATCACCGCCGTGATCTGGGGGATGCCCCGGGCGCTCATGACCGCGTTGTTTCGGAAGATGCGCCCGAAATCGTCCTGGTCCGGAAACACGTCCTCCTGCAGCGGCAGGAAGATGCCGGACGAATCGACCAGGTAAAGGGTCGGCAGGGCGCACTCCATGGCGATGTGCTGGGCGCGGAGGATCTTCTTGGCGGTGAGAGGGAAGAAGGCCCCCGCCTTCACGGTGGCGTCGTTGGCCACGATCATGCAGAGGCGGCCCTCGACACGGCCCAGGCCGGTGACACTGCCGGCGGCCGGCGCTCCGCCCCATTCCTCGTACATGCCGTGGGCCGCGAACAGGCCGAGCTCGAAGAATTCGGTGCCGGGGTCCAGAAGCAGCGACAGGCGCTCCCGCGCCGTCAGGCGGCCTTTACGCCTCTGGGATTCGGCGGCCTGCGCTCCGCCGCCCTGGCGGATGAGCTTCTCCTCCCCCCGCAGGTCGTCCAGGAGCTGCACCAGGCGGGTGCGGTTCGCCTTGAAACCGGGGGAGCGGCGGTCAACCTGGGTCGGAAGCGTGTCGGTCGGCAAAGTGGTGTCTCCAGGCCCGGGCGATGCGCCCGTGGCACTGTCTCTAAAACATATAACACGGAAGGCCAGTTTCAATCCCGCGGAGCTCCTGAGAAGCTTGCGCGGGGGGCGGATCTGCTGCTATCGTAAGGATCTACGATGAGTGCTAAGCCCGCACAGAAGAAGGCCTCCCGGGGCCCCGACCTCAAGGCGCGCCCCTCCGAGCAGCCGTTCCAGTACCCGCTCGAGCGCGAGTTTGTGGAGCCGGACTGGAAGCGTCTTCCCGGATACCGCGACGTCGGCCGCGAGGATTGGGAGAGCGCTCTCTGGCAGAGGCGCCACTCGGTCAAGAATCTCAAGGAGTTCTCAGGAGTCTTCCAGGATCTCCTCCCCGAGGATCTCCACCAGAGCATCGAGCGGGACATGCAGGAGCGGGCCACGATGTCGATGCTCATCCCGCCCCAGATGCTCAACACCATGAACGAGAAGGATCTCTGGGGCGATCCGGTCAGGCGTTACATGGCGCCCGCCGTTGACGAGCGCAACCCGGACTGGCCCAGCCACCCATACTCCACACGCGATTCGCTGCACGAGACCGAGATGTGGGCCGTGGAAGGGCTCACGCACCGGTACCCGACCAAGGTGCTGGCGGAAGTGCTGCCCACCTGCCCCCAGTACTGCGGCCATTGCAC
>CBEVTG010000373.1:0-2898 GCA_965552745.1 uncultured bacterium | reverse complement strand
TCTGCTTTCCAGCCGAACGTTTCCCAGGCGCGGAGCTCTCACCGCGGCTCTGTTCGACCGTGCCCATCTCCAGCCCAGGCACTGGTTCTCGCCCGCATCGGTGCCGGGACAGGGAGAGACGGTGACCTTGGAAGAGCTGCTGGAGGGAATGGCCGGATCGCGCCAGGCCGTGGCCCCAATCCTCGAGAAGATCGTCGCTTCTCCCGGCGGCGAATGGATCGATTTTCTTGCCCCTTCCCGGCTGCGCCCGGCCTCGAGTCCCGTGCCGATCGGCGCCTTTCATGTCCTTGTGCCGTTGCCGGGAGAGCAACAGGCTCTGTTCGTATGGTACGGCCAGCGCCTCCCGGAGCTCGAGAACCGTTGCGTCCTCATGCAGGTAGAGCTGGAGCGCGCACGACGTGCCCTGGCACAGATCGAGTCGGGACTGCGCAGGGAACGTGCGCGGGTTGAAGTTTTGCTCGAGGCGTGCGCGGAGCCCACCTCGATCCAGGACCCGGGCTTCCACATCGTGGCCCAGAACGGGCCCCACCGCCGGATTTTCGGCGACAGGAGGGGCGATCTCTGTCACGCAGTGTACCGGGGGCGCGAGCTGCCCTGTGAGGGGTGCCCTATGGCAGAAGTACTCGAAACCCGGCAGCCCGCGTATCTGGAGGATCAACCCGGTGAGGGTCCGCTTTCGGGCCTGGAGGTGAGGATCCGGGCCCTGCCGCTCTTCGCGCCCGATCACTCCCCCGGCGGCATCGTCGAGGTTTTCGCATCCCCCGAAGCTCCGCGCGCGGTTCCGGACACGAGCACCCGCGCCCAGGCGCAGAGCCTTCGCGACCATGAGATGGTGCACATCCAGGAAGTCCTCATACGCTGCGGGGGGAACCGCGCCGAGGCGGCTCGGCAGCTTGGGATCAGTCGGGCCACGCTCTGGCGCAGGCTCGGTACCCACCCCGCGCGTCCTCCCGAAACCTCCCGTAACGCCTAGGCGCCCGCGTTTCCACGCAGACACCGGTTCATTTCGGCCAGAGACCGACGCGGCTCACCGGCTTCGTACAACCAGTGACGCATGTTCCTTTTCAGGTTCGGCCAGTCCGAATTGAGCACGGTGTACCACGATGTGTCGCGGTTTCTGCTCTTGACGACCATGTGCTGCCCGAAGGTTCCCTCGTACTCGAAGCCGAGCCTCAACGCGGCTGCGCGAGAGCGGCGGTTGAGGGAGTCGCACTTCCACTCCACCCTCCGGTATCCCAGGTCGTCAAAGGCATGCGCCATCATGAGGTAGATCGCTTCCGTGTTGACGCGGGTCCTCTGCGCGCACGGCGCATACCAGATGTTGCCCAGCTCCAGGCGGCGCATGGCGGGCACGATGTTCAGGTAGCTGACCATACCGACGCGACGCCCCCCGGCGGCCTCAAAGACCGTGAAGAACAGGGGATCGCTCGAGTTCTGTATCTCCTCCAGCCACCGTTTCATGGCTTCTTCATCGGAGAATGGCCCCTGGAACAGATAGGTCCAGAGGCGGCGTGCGTCCTCCGATGCGTGTGAAACTCCGAACAGCTCAGCGGCGTCTGCTTCGGCTTCGAGTGGCTTCAGCGTGACAAAACGGCCACCCAGCGCCCGACGGGCTGGAAGTCCGACTGCAACGTCCGGCACCGGATCCCCTACCGGCAGCGCTTCATCGCCCGGCACAGCCTGCATATCCTCCGATATCTCATTTCTCGATGGCGCCGCCAATCCCATCGAGGTGTCGGCGAAACGAATAAGAGGCATCTCGAGCGCGGCGCGCGAGATACTCCTGGAAGCGCAGCTGATCCCGCAAACTGCTTCCTGACTCGAGGGCGTGTGACTGACGGCGTTCGGTGGCGGCGATCGATTCCGCTGCAGACAGGATCCTGTCCAGTTCCCTGGTCGGTATGAAGATGGCGCCGTCGATATCCCAGAAGACAGTATCCTCCCGCCCGACGGTGAGCTTTCCAACGGCCGCCCGCTCGAGAGCATCCGGCTCCCGGGAATCCAGTCGCCGGGGGCCCATCAGACAGGCGCCGTAGCTGAAAATCGGCAGGCCGATCGACACGAGCTCGCGCGTGTCACGGTGCGCGCCCCACACGAATATGCCGGCAAGCCTGGCCGCCCGCGCCTCGAGGGCCACCAGGTCACCCATGCACCCCTCGTCTTCCCGGCCCTGGTTGTCGATCACCAGCACGTCACCTTCGTCGGCCGCTTCGAATGCCTCAAGGAAAACATCGACGCTTCCCGCGTGCCGGGCGGGAAGAACCCTGCCGGCAGTTTTCATGTGCGGCGCCAGAGGCTTTCCTCCCGGCGGTGCGCAGCGAATCTCCACACCGGTGCTCAGACACGCATCAAACAGCTGCGGGGTGGTCAGGGATGTGAAGGCTTTCCCGGCATCCAGATTTCTCATGGTCAGAGCCTACCTTCTCTCGCTCATAGGGTACACGGATACGCCGATCGAGGAACATCCGGGGAGATTGGGCCGCCCCGGGTTACTCCACCCCGCTCCCAGAGAACGATTTCAGATGTTGGGAAGATTCAGGTGCCTGGGCTGCTTCGGCAATCTTGCGGTGGAGCCGGAAACAGCGTTCAGGATCCGCATGAGACCCCAGTAGACCAAGCCGGGGACCACGCAGGATGCCATCGAGGCCGGCATGAAACGGAAGAGGTAATGGGTTTCCGCGGTCAGGGGGTTGTACATGTTCAGGTAGACGATCTGCCCGATGATCACGCACAGGATCGCCACGAAGTTGAAACCATAAAAGTATCGGTACTCGCCCCCAGGATCGTCGTCAAAGAGCGCCCACAGGTTCAGCCGCTGCTTCCTGAGAAAGAAAAAATCCGCGAAGAGAATCCCCGACAACGGCGCGTACATGGTGCCGTTGTAGGCCAGAAACGTGT
>CBEVTG010000372.1:0-2898 GCA_965552745.1 uncultured bacterium | reverse complement strand
TGGGCCTGGTCCCGACCGCCAGCACCACGGCGGCCCTTGCCATGGGAGACGCGCTGGCCATCGCAGCTCTCGAAAAACGCGGGTTCCAGGCGAGTGATTTCGCCCGCCTGCATCCCGGCGGCCGGCTCGGTAAGCGCCTGCTGACGGTCGAACAGGTGATGCACACTGGAGAACAGGTTCCCCGTGTGCAGACCGGGACCGCCCTCAAGGACGTGATCTACGAGATGAGCCGCAAGGGCCTGGGAATCACCAGCGTCGTGGACGGCCAGATGCGATTGGCCGGGATCATCTCTGACGGCGACCTGAGACGCTTGCTCGAGCGGGATGCCCGCCCGCTGGAGCGCACGGCCAGCGAGATCATGCACCGCAATCCGGTATCCATTGGCCGCAAGGAGCTGGCCTCCCACGCCCTGAGCCTGATGGAGCAGCGCAAGATCACCGCTGTGCTGGTGCTCGACAGCAACCGTGGGGTTGAGGGCGTCGTCCACCTGCACGATCTCTGGCGCACACAGCTGATTTGACGCACACTACCCGATCGTGAGCACTCGCAAGCACAGTTCCGCCTCCCGCCGTCGGGTTGGCACGGCTCGCAGCGAGGTACGCCGCCGGGCGAGGCACGTACGGATGGTGCTGATGGACTGCGACGGTGTCCTAACCGACGGGGGCATCGTGTTGCTCGGCAGCAAAGGGGAAGCCAAGACCTTCGACTCGAAAGACGGGATCGGCATGCGCGTGGCGCAGAACCTGGGCCTGGAGGTAGGCATCGTCACCGGCCGGCGCTCGGCGGCGGTACACCGCCGGGCAACAGAGCTGGGGCTGCGCGAGATTCACCAGAAGGTCTGGGACAAGCTGAAGCGAGTACGCTCCATTCTGCTCCGCAAGAAGATCGAGTTTGACGAGTTGTGCTTCATCGGTGATGACATCGTGGATCTTCCCGTACTTCTCGAAGCGGGCCTCTCGGTCGCACCCGCTGACGCTCACCCTGAGGTTCTCAAGCGCGTCCACTGGGTAACGCGGCAGCCGGGAGGCAGAGGCATGGTGCGTGAAGTGCTGGACACCATCATCGATGCCCGGGGATTGCAAGACAAGTTCATGGAGCCCTTCCTCAGATGAAAGTTCTCGTTGTTCTCATCGTCACGAGCCTGTTTTTGGTCGCACTGCTGTTCTGCGTCCAGAACCTGGACCAGGAAATCACGGTGTCCTTCTGGCCGTATGTATCACCGCCGCTCCCGGTCTATGTCGTCGCCGGACTCGCGGTGCTTCTGGGAGCAGCTGCTACCGGGCTGGTCGCGCTGATCGAAGGCGTGAAGTTGAACGTGCGCAACCTGCAGCTGTCGCGCCGCGTCAAGAAACTGGAAGCCGAGCTCGACTCGCTGCGCGGCCTGGCCCTCGGCTCCGGCGCGCCGGAGACCGAGGAAGAGTTGACGCAGGCTGGGCCCGGAGATGAAGGGGACGAACCCCACGTCCCAACCGACTGAGCCATGCCGGCGCGATGGCTGGAGCGCCTCGCAAGTAGCTGGGGACAGAGCCCTGAACCCAGCGAGACGCCGGAGGAGCGACCGGCGCCCGGTAAGATCTTCCAGCGCCTGAGTCGGTCGGCCCTGGTTCATTCCGCCTGCGGCCGGCGTGACGAGGCGATTCAGGACCTCACGGCAGCACTCCGCCTGCGCACCGGCGACGCCACGCTCACGCTGGTTCTCGGGCACCTCCTGCGCCTCAAGGGTCAGTACGATCGTGCCATTCGACTGCACCGCATGCTGTTGCTGCGGCCCACCGCCGATCGACACACGCGCGTGGGCGCCCTGGTCGCTCTTGCACTCGATTACCGCACTGCCGGCCTCTTAAAACAGGCCCGCCTTCACGCCGAGAAGGCGCTGGAGATCGACGCGCGTGAGCCAACAGCGCTCGATCTCCTGGCCCGCCTGCACGAGACAGCAGGTGAATGGCAGGCGGCCCTGCAGCTCGAGGAGCGCCTGCTGAAGGTCTGCCCGGGACGCAGCAGCCTCACCTGCGGTTTCCTGCACTATCAGATCGGTTGCGAACATCATGACCGGGGCAACACAGGCCGCGCCGCAAGGCGCTTCTCCAGAGCCCTCAAAGTCCATGATCGGGTGATTCCTGCCCACGTGCGACTGGGCGATCTGCATTACGAAGCCGGCCGGCCCGATCGGGCGGTGATCTACTGGGAGCGTCTGCTCGATTGTCACCCGCGCCACGCTCACCTTGTTTTCGAGCGCCTAGAAGGCGCCTACTCGGCCCTGGACCGGGCCGGGAAGCTGGAGGAGGTCTGCCGGCGCCTGGCGGAGGCGGATCCCGGACACTGGCGGTCAAGGTTGTACCTCGCTGAGGCGGCGGCGCGCCGCGAGCTCCCCGAGGAGGCCGCCCGCCGGAGTCTCGAGGCGCTCGAGGCGGTGCCCCGCTCCCTTGCGGCCCATCGCGAATACTGGCGGGCCGCCGCCCCCCCTTCGGCGCTGCCACCGAGGGCCCTGCGTGACTTCCTGAAGGCGACGTCAGGACCGGGGGCAGGCGACGATCCTCATGTCTGCACCCAGTGCCGCTACCGTGCCTCCGAATTGCTATGGCGCTGCCCCCAGTGCCGTACCTGGGGCTCATTTCTGGAGGATCGCGGCTGAGATCCACGACATGGCCCCAAGCTGACTCTCAGTACAACTGGCCAGGGCCCCCTTCTCTTGCTCGATTTGACCCAAGTCACTCTGCCCCATAAGTTTGGATCGACTTCTCTGCCCCGGTCCCTTATTCGGGACCCGAACGACCGGGCGGGAGGAGATGCTAGCCATGGACTCCAGCCACGAAAGCACCATGAGCCTGGATCTCGAGGGGGAGCTTCACTCGTATACCCTCCCCTCGTTGCTCTTCAGCGTGTGCCAGAGCCGGGAG
>CBEVTG010000371.1:0-2920 GCA_965552745.1 uncultured bacterium | reverse complement strand
TCGTTCGCCGGCGCGTGCAAGGCCATCCGCGAGGCCGGGGGCCATGTCAAGCCCCCGGCCGTTCACCGCACAGAAGGGTGTCACTCTTGCAGAGATTCTCGTTGTTATGGCCTTGGTCGCGCTGGCGGTAACCTGGGGAACACCCGCGATGGCTGCGATGTGGCGCCGCGCCGCCCTTCGTGCCGCGGCCCAAGACCTTGCCGGACTCTTTCGCAGGCTCAGGCACGAGGCGGTGGCCCATGCACGCTATGAAGCCTGGGTGTTCAACCATGTTGACGGGCGCTGGCAGATGCAAAGAATCGCCGACGGCAACGGGAACGGGGTGCGTTCAACCGACATGAGGCTCGGGGTGGATCGAGCGATTGGGACGGCAATCGATCTCTCCCAGCGCTGGAACCGCGCAAGTCTCTCGTTACCGGCGTTTCCGGTGCCGCGCATCCCCCCGTCGCGCGGGGTTCTCGAACCGGAGAGTGATCCGGTACGGTTGTCGGGCACTGATCGCATCTCGTGTGCCCCGAACGGGTCGTGTAGCGGAGGAACGCTGTACCTCTGCGCTGGTGGCAGGGAAGTCGCCGCGGTAGTTGTTTACGGCATCACGGGGCGGGTGCGTCTCTGGCGCTACGAACCCGACACCTCGAAATGGGTCCGGTACTGAACCGAAGGGACCATCGTCGTCCTCACGATGTCACCTGGAAACATGCAGCCGGCCTTGCAGCGCAGGTCCACCGCACGGCCGCAGGTGAAACTGCCGCACGGGCCGGACTCTCGGCTCCGCTCCAACGGACGGCTCTGCAAATACCCGCCCTGGTGGCGCTGGCTCGCCTGGAATCGGGACATGTCGGGGGGCGTCGCCACCTATTAGCGGCGCTCAGGGTTCTCACAGAGCTCAATTCACATCTACGGATCGCAATCGAGCTTCTGCCGGCCGAGAGGAATGCTCTGGAGCAACATCTCAGGGCGGGATATCTTCTCCATCGCCTGATCGTCACCCTGGCGTTGCGCCCGGAACTCGGACGGATAATCAAATCCGGTGGATCCTCGTCTTGACTCACCTATGTCGATTCGTTACAGTCTGTTAGCGCCGCGCGTGGCTGCGTGCGCTCTCCGAATGATCCCTCAGCGGACGATTTCATCACAAAACACCAGACCGCAGTCATCCCGGCTGGCCGCCGGACTCGTAGTCTTGCTCTCCCTGGGGTCCCCGGCGTTTTTGCTGCCCGCGGCGGCGGAGGATGCCCTGAGGCTCTACACGAAGGCGCTGAAGGCGTTCGAGGAGGGTCGATCCTCAGAAGCCGAACAGCTTTCCCTCCAGGCGGTCGAGCTGGATCCGTCCCTGGCAAAGGCGCACGCGCTGCGTGGGGTGGTGCTCGAGGAGATGGGACGCGGAGATGGGGCCCTCGAGTCTTACGGAGAGGCTCTCAGGCTGAAACCTGACTATGCGGAGGTCTATCACAACCTCTGCCTTTTCCATAACCAGAGCCAACAGTTTTCCGAAGCGTTCGATATGTGCCGCAAAGCGATCGAGTTCAATCCGCGCAACGGCGATGCGCTCAACAACCTCGGACGTGTTGCCCTGAAGCTCGGTGAGCTTGACCAGGCACAGGACGCCTTGGAACGTGCGCTCGAGGTCGATCCGGGGTCGATGGGCGCCCACTATAATCTGGCGCTGACGCTCGCCGAGCGCGGCAGGGTCTCGATGGCCATAGAGGAACTGGAGATCACCTACAGTGGTGCGCGGAAAACGGGCGACGATCACCGCATCAACTGGATCGTGGAAGTCTGTACCCGGCTGCTCAACCGATATCCGGAGGATGGGGCGGCCTGGCGTGTGCACCGGTTGCTCGGACGAATCTACTCCAACCAGAAATGGTATGGAACCGCGATTCCCCACTTGCAACTTGCAGCCAAGCACAGGGATTTCGAAAGCGTACTCCAGCTCGGCCGCTGTTACCGTATCAAAGCTCTGACCGGCGAGGCGCTGAGCACTTTGAGACGCGCTGTCCGCATGCAGCCCGACAATCATCAGGCCCACAACGAGCTAGGGCATGCGCTGGGCACCCTTCAGGATGACTGGGAATCAGCCGGGCAAGAGTTCCGCGTGGCGCTGGAAACACGCCCGGATAATCCGGAAGTTCATTACAACCTTGCCTATGCGATGTACCGCCTGGGGCGGTATGATCAGGCCCGGGAGAGCTTTGAAGCGGCTTTTCGCCTGAAACCTGAGATGGCGGAAAGCGAACATTACCAGGGACTGGAGATTCCTGAATAGAAGGCCGGGACATGGGTACTCATGGAGCATAAAATCGTTGCACATTTCAAGGATGGCCGGCTTCTGAAAGGCCTGGCGAGTGATCCCGATCCTTCTTCGGGACACCTCAACGTGAAGTTGCCCGGAGACATGTCTGATAAGGTGGAGGTGCCACTGGAGTCTCTGAAAGGCGTGTTTTTCGTCAAATCGTGGGAAGGCAATTCCGCTTACGTCGAGCGTGACGAAGGGTTCGAAGAGAATTCTCCAAACCAGACCGGGGCCTATCGCCTGCAGCGAACAGTGGTGGGGTTCCAGGACGGGGAACGCATAAAAGGGTATTGCTATAACTATTCGCCCGACCAGGCTGCCCTGCAGTTCTTCCCGTACGATCCATTCGGAAACAACTACAAGATCCTGATCGTCTGTTCGGCCCTGTGCGACCTCGAAATCTGGTGATTGTGGTAAACTGCGGCTAATAACGCCGCCAATCTACTGAGGTCTTTCAGTGGGCCTGTTTTTCCTTCGCCTGACGCTTGCACTCTATTCCGTAGCCACCCTGGCTGCGTTCGCAGCCGTGCTGGGCCGGCGACGCTGGTGGGACCGCATCGTACCCGGGCTCATTGGCGCGGGCTGTGTGACCGCTGCAGGGGTGCCGAGGCCACCACAGAGCTG
>CBEVTG010000370.1:0-2922 GCA_965552745.1 uncultured bacterium | reverse complement strand
GGGGTAGAGCTCGATGGCGCGTTCGGCTTCGCGGATCGCCTCCTCCCGCTGATCCAGTGAGGCAAGGACCAGGCTCAGGGCGCCGCGGACCCGGAAATCTCCCGGTCTTTCCTCGAGGACGGCTTCCAGCTCCTCCCGAGCCACCTCGAATTCCTGCCGGGCGCGCTGGGGTTCGTTGAGAAGCTGGTAGACAAAGCCCTTCGCCAGCGGTGCCTGGAAGGCTCCTCTCTCTAACGCCTCTCGCGGCGCGGCGGCGAGTCGTTCGAGCGCCTTGCGGTAATCCCCTTCGACCACCTCCTGCCAGAACCAGGGGAAAACTAGACCGGGATGATCGCGGCTAGGCACCTCCTCGAGCGCCCGGCGCGAGTCCGCCGTCGATCCTTTCCAGAGGATGTATGTCTCGGCCTTGCTCGAGTAAGCTCCAATCTGATCGGGTGCGAGCGCGATCGAGCGCTGGTAGGACCGCAGAGCATCCTCGTACCTGCGTACGGCCTTGTACGTGTGGCCGAGCTCCAGCGGGATGCGAGTGTCGAGAGGGCTGAGCTGTTCGGCTTCGAGAAGGCTCGCGACGGCCTCGTCCCAGCGCCCCTGCCGCCGCCACACGAACGCCATGGCCTCGTGCAGATCGCTGTTGTTGGGAAGGCCCTCCGCGGCGATGGCAAATTCCTCGAGCGCCTTTTCGTAGTCCTTGTGGCCCCAGTAGTGGTAGTAGCCCAGCGCCAGATGAACTTCGGGCGAGTCGGGAGCCAGCTCGAGGGCGCGCTCCGCGGCGCGTTTCGCCTGCGCCTGACGCTCCACTGAACTATCGAAGCCGTAGTGAATGCCCTGCGAGTAGGTCTTCGTCAGCTCGGCGTACGCTCCGCAGAACTCCGGATCGAGGTCCACGGCTCGCTGGAACATCTGGACTGCGAGCTCGAGATCTCCCCTGGATATACTCGGCCGCTTGGCATACTGGAGGCCCCTCAAGTACGCCCGGTACGCCTCGAAGTGACCCGTCCGCTTGTGATCGACGACCTTGCGTTCCGTCCCGCCCAGTGTCATCCCCAGCCGATCGATCACCTTCCAGGCGATCTCCGACTGGACCTCGAAGATGTCATCGATGACCCGGTCGTACACCTCTGCCCACATGTGCGTATCGTCCGATACCCGGATGAGCTGTGGTGTGATGCGCACCCGGTTCGAGCCCCCGGAATCCCTGGCCCAGCGGACCGTTCCCTCGAGCACATAGTCCACACCGAGCTCCTCACCGACCTCACGCGTGGTCTTCTGCAGGCTGGCGTACTGAACCGCGCTCTTGCGCGAGATAACCCCCAGATCGTTTTCCGCCGCCAGGCGGCTGGTTATTTCCTCGGTGATCCCATCGGCAAAGTAGGCGTCCTCGGGCGGACCCAGGTTCTCGAACGGCAGGACGACGATCTTTGCGCGCCGCGCCTGGCCGCCAGCCGTACCCGGACCCGGCGAGGAGCCGGTCCCGCTGTCGCTGCGGCGAAGAGCCAGCACCCCAGAGAGGACGACGATTGCCACCGCGGCAGCGGCAGCCCCGATCATCCAGCGCCGCGCGCGGCCCGAGGCCGGCGCTGCACCGCGTCCAACAGCTCCGACGCCCGGGGGACCTGAGGTGGTAGAAACGCTGCCGCTGTCAATATCGCGCTGAAGGTTGCGCAGGTCGGCCACCAGATCGGCCGCGTTCTGGTAACGCCGGTCCGGCTCCTTTTCCAGCGCTTTCCGCACCACACGCTCGGCCTCCGCTGGGAACCCCGCGGCTATCTCGGAGACCGGTGGAGGTTCGTTGGCGATGATGGCGTGCAGCGTCTCAACATCGCTGCGCTCCTTGAAGGGCAGGCGGCCTGTGGCCATCTGGTAAAGCATGATCCCGAACGAAAACAGATCACTGCGATGGTCCGCCGGCTCTCCGCGCGCTTGCTCCGGTGACATGTAGGCGACGGTGCCGAACACCTTTCCGTCGCGACCCAGATCCCGGGTGATGGTATCGAGCCGGGAAGGAGTGGTATCGCTGTCCTGCTTGCGCCGCGTCTTCGGCTCCATCAGCTTCGCCAGCCCGAAGTCGAGAACCTTGATTTGCTCATCCACCGTGAGCATCACGTTGTCCGGCTTGAGATCACGGTGCACGATGTGCCGTGCGTGCGCATGTGAGAGCGCCTCGGCGATCGCCCGGGCAATGCGCACCCACTCCCGCAGGGGCAATGCCCCCCGGGCGATTCTCTGCCGCAGGGTCTGACCCTCCAGAAGCTGCATGGCGATGTACTGGGATTCGCCGTGTTCCCCGACCTGGTAAATAGTGGCGATCGAGGGATGGTCGAGCGCCGCGGCCGTCTGGGCCTCGCGCTGGAAGCGCAGGCGCCGCTCCGCGTCCGCTGTCACCTCCGGCGGTAAAACTTTGATGGCCACCTGGCGGTTGAGATGGGTATCAAGGGCCCTGTAGACCACGCCCATACCACCCTCCCCCAGGCGCTCCAGGATCCGATACTGTCCGAGATTTTGACCGATCATCGCCACCCCATCCGGCTGGAGTCAGTGCTGGCTCCTATATTAGCGGAGGGGAAGCCGCCTTGCCTACCAAGGCCCCCCCGAAGTCCTCCTGGACGAGCCATTGAGCGATACGCTCGGGCGGGGCCCGGGGTTCACTTCAGGCGCATCAGGAGGCGGACCAGCCACCGTCGATGCTGAGGGCGGCGCCGGTGACCGAAACAGAGGCATCGGAGGCCAGATAGGCGATCATGGCCGCCACCTCGGCCGGATCGATCGGCCGCCGGTCGGCGTGCATCGAACGCGCGTAGCGCCGCACGAATTCGACCTGCTCGGCGGTCTCGGGCGACGGCATCGGATCGGGGTGATCGCGGCGCAGCTCGCCGATCACGTCAAGAAAGTCGTCGGGCGTCGCCAGGCCGCGCTCGATCAGCC
>CBEVTG010000369.1:0-2931 GCA_965552745.1 uncultured bacterium | reverse complement strand
ATGGCACTCAAGAAAACAAAGAAGACTCCTGAGCGGGCCCGGGCGCGCGCGGGGAACGGTGGGACCGGGAGCACCATCATCCTGAACATCGACGGCCCTATCGCCTCCATCACGCTCAACCGCCCCGAGCGGCGCAACGCCATCTCTCCTGAGATGATGGATGAACTCGAGCAGGCGCTCAACGACTGTGAGAGCGGCCCCGCGCGGGTGGTCATCCTCACCGGCGCCGGCACCGCGTTCAGCGGCGGCATGGACATCGCCGCCCTTCGGGCCGGGATCGGAAAGCCGGCCAGGGCGCACCTCGCTGACGCCCGGCGGCTCGCGAGGCTCCTCAAGAAGCTCTACTCGTTCCCGCTGCCAACGATCGCGGCCGTCAACGGCCCCGCCATCGCCGGGGGATGCGGCATCGCGACCCTGTGTGACTTCACACTCGCCAGCCCCTCGGCCACCTTTGGCTACACGGAAGTGAATATCGGCTTCATTCCGGCCATGGTGGCGGTCTTTCTCTGGCGCCAGGTCGGAGACCGGCGGGTGCGCGAGCTGCTGCTGGGCGGACACGTGCTCAGTGCCCGCGAGGCATACCGGATCGGCCTCATCAGCGAGGTGGTGGCGGACGGACACAAGCTGCCGTTGCGTGCCTATGAGCTTGCGAACAGCCTGGTCTCCCACAGCCCGACCGCTCTGGGCCGCATGAAGTCGCTGCTGCAGCAGCTCATGGGCCTCGAGCTCGACGAGGCGCTGGAGGCGGCCGCCCGGGCCAGCGTGCGCCAGCGTCAGACGAAAGACTACGAGGAAGGTCTGTCGGCCTTTCTCGATAAGCGCAAGCCTGTCTGGCGCGGAAAGTGAAAGACCCAAAATCGTGAAGCTCGCAGTTGAATGCCGTGCCGGCTACAAGGCGGAGGAGGAGCCGCTGCGCTTCAGCCTCGACGAGCGCCGCCTGGAAGTGATCGAGGTCTGCGACCGCTGGTACGACCCGGAGGCGGACTACTTCAAGGTGCGTGCTGACGATGGCTGCCTCTACCTGCTGCGGCGCGACCGGGTCACCGACACCTGGAGCCTGCGCTACGTCCGCACCCGCGAGCCCAAGGTGCCCCTGATCGAACCCCCTCGGGACGCAAAGAGCCGCGTGCACTGAGCCTCTCGGAACAATCCCCTCCCCGCGCATCCGCTCACCCGGGCGTAGCCGTTGCTTGACGCTCCCCCTGTTCCATGATATTTCTGTTAATTAACTCTTTGCAGGCACGTGTTTTCCCGCTAGAGGCCGACACCTCGTGCGGAACTTTCATCGGATGGAGGCTGGTTATGACCTGCTACAGAAAAGTTGCACTCCTCTGCCTCGTGGCTACCGCAACCCTGCTTCTTGCCATGCCCTCGATGGCAGGATCCCTCGACCTCGACGCCAAGGGACGCACCGAGTCCGACCAGGACCGCGATTCCTACAACAAGCCGGAAGAGCTTTTCGCCTTCTGGGGGATCAAGAACGGCATGAAGGTCATGGATCTGTACCCGGGAGACGGCTGGACGACACAGCTCCTGAGCCAGGCGGTCGGATCAAAGGGGAAGGTTCTGGCGTATGCCTCCTACAGTCATGAATCGTTCGAAAAGCGTGTGAAGGAGGCCGGCGGCCTCAAGAACGTGGAAGAGACGATCCTGGCGTATCCCGAGGGCTTCGAGACGCTGGACGAGCATCTGAAACAGATTCCGGACGCGTCGCTGGATGCAGTGATCACCATCCGCAACTACCACGACATCAAGAATCCAATCCCGGTACTGGCCGAGCTGAAGCGCATCATCAAGCCGGGGGGCATCCTCGGCATCGCCGACTCGCGCACCACGACGGCGGTCAAGCGCGATCCCCCCGTCTGCCGCATCGCCGAAGACGTGATCATCAAGGAGGTCACGGGAGCTGGGTTCAAGCTCGCGGGCGTGTCGCAGATGCTCTCCAACCCGAAGGACGATTACTCGCGCGCCTTTTGGGATGCGCGCTGGATCGTCGATCAGGCCTGCCTGAAGTTCGTGCGCTGAGACGGATTCTCCGCCAGCTCACCTGATGCAGGCTGCCTTTCACCTCCGCCTGCGGGGGGCGTACCCATTGCACCTTTCTGGGGCGGCCTGACTTGAGCCCGCCGGCATGCCCGGCGTGCTGGCGTGTGCCATCGTGCCGTCGATCTTTGCGGTGGGTGCCTGTGTGCTGGCCGATTTTGAGGAGATCAAGTGGGGTCTGGCCGCGGCGGCCAGCGGCCCCGTCGTCTACTTCCTGATTCCGGCTTTCCGCAGGCTGGACCGCCATGCCCGGCGCCTGGGGCGCCTTCTCCTGGGCCGGGGCCCCTTCCCGCCACCCGGCGCCTGGGTTGGACGGCCGCCTAGCCGTCTCGATCCGCCGAAGAGGACATGATGTGGAGGCCGACCAGGCGCGCCACCATGATGGCGAGGAACAACTGGCCCACCACAGCCTCCAGCCAGCACAGGGATCGCGCCGCGGAGGTCAGCGGCGTGATGTCACCGTACCCGAGAGTGGTGAGGGTCACGAAGCTGAGGTAGAGCAGGATGGAAAGCTGCTCCTGCGGAGAAGCCAGCGCCTGTGCCGTCAAAGATTCAGAAACGGCGAACGCATTCGGCTGCACGATCGCGACCAATCCGTAGAAGAAGGTCCAGCATACGCCGATGAGCAGATAGGCGCAGATGGCTCCCATGATCGTATCGGTGCTCACCTCCCTGTCCATCAGAACTTCCTTGAAAACGCGGGCGGCGACGTAGATCAGCAGAAACGCCATGACCGCGGAACGAACGCCCAGTACCAGCGGGCCGGGTGACAGGTACTTACCGACCGTCAGAAGACCCAGCAGAACCACAAAGACGCTGGTGGCGGTGAAGTAACCGCGTATGCGGCATGCCCTGACACCGGCGATCAGCACGACGAGGACGAGGCCA
>CBEVTG010000368.1:0-2933 GCA_965552745.1 uncultured bacterium | reverse complement strand
AGGGCGATGCGATCTATATCGTCGCCCGTCGTCCGATCGCGGCCGGCGAGGAGAACTCGAACACAAAGGAGTACTCCACACGATCTCGAGCGACCTGCAACTCCTCGTGGCCCGGGGGCAGTCTGCGAACGTCCTGGAAAACGGACTGCACTGCTTCCAGAGCCTCGGGGACACGCCCGGGCCGTGTCTGAAGGTTTACTCTGAAGAGCCCCCGATCGAGGCCCTCTCCCACTCGTCCCGAAACCGAGTAAGCGATTCCCTTCGCGGTACGAACCTCCTTCACAAGGCGGGAGGAGAAACCGCCGCTGCCCACGATCAGGTTCATCACCCGCAGAGCGTAATGATCGGGTCCGAGGCGCGGAGCCCCCACGTGCCCCAGGCTGATTTGAGCCTGCGCCAGATCGCGCTCGATCCAGTAGATACCCGCGCTGGCTCCCTGAGTCACCTCAGGCTTGCGCGTTGCGGTCGAGCGCGCGTTCCAGGTCTCGAAAAGCTTCCGGATGCTGCGCCGCGCCACACGCTCTTTCACGTCTCCAGCGATCCCCAGCCACGCCCGCGCGGGGACAAAAGCCCTGGCATGGAACCGACGACAGGCGTCCTGGCCGATATGATTGAGTGAACGCTCGGTGGGGCGGCGCGCCCAGCGGCTCTTCTCCCCGTAGACCAGATCGGCAAAACGCGCAGAGGAGATCGATGCGGGGTTGTCCCAGCGCCGCCGGATCGACTCGCGCATCTGATCCAGCGCCAGAACGAGCCGATCTTCACGGAAGGCCGGGTTGCGCACCAGATCGGAGACCAGCGCCAGCACGCGCTCGAAATCCTGGCTCAGAGCCCAGAATCGCACGACGGTGAGCTCTTCTCCCGTCGATACTTCGACGCTGGCTCCCATGAAGTCAATCTCTTCATCCACCTCTTCGGCGGGGCGCGTCTGGCTCCCTCCGGTGCGCAGCAACTCCCCCACCATCTCGGCCAGTCCCACCGCTTCCGGAGGATCGTCGATCGAGCCGGCCTCGAAGATGAGCACACCCTCGACCCGGGGCAGGCTGGGGTCTTCGAGAACCCCGTATTTCAGGCCGTTCGATAGGCTGCGCAGCCGCAGCTCGGGCGGCCGGTAGATCAGCGGCTCAAAGCTCAGCTGGGCGGGGTGGGTCAGGTGGTTCTGTTCCAGGGAGGAGGCGACGTCTGTTGCGGCCCACGACAGCGATCCACACAGAGCCAGAACACCGATGTGGGTAACGATGATCGGATATCTCCTCACGGCGTCCCTCCTGGTGCGACTTCCTTCTCCGGCTCAGAAGCCGGCGGCCGGCTGACGATCTCAGCCGCAACCCGGCGGGAAGCCAGAAGGTAGCGGGCTGCGAGCTTCTGGATATCGGCAAGTGTCACCTTGGAGGCGGCCTCCAGGGAGCGCAGCATCTGGCGCCAGTCGCCGTAGAGGCTCTGGTGGTAACTCAACTCCAACGCCAGCCCAAGAAGCGAATCCAGGTCGTCGACAAAGGAAGCCGTCAGGGCGTTCAGAGCCTTCTTCAACTCCTGCTCCCCGACCGGCGCCTTGGCGAGCTGCGCGAACTCCTCAAGGATTGCTTCCTCCACGTCCGCCGCCGAGTGGGGCGCCTGGGGAATCGCTCCGACGATGAATAGATTGTCAAACCGCTGGCCCGGCCCCTCAAACGTGAACACGTTGATAGCCACCTGCCGCTCGAGCACCAGGCTGCGGTAGAGAAGCGAAGAACGTCCCCCCTCGAGCAGCTCGTGAAGGACATCGAACGCGGCGGCGTCCGGGTGCGGAGCAGCCGGCTTGTCAAACCCCACCAGCAGGTACGGCTGAGAGTTGAACGGAACTTCCAGATGCAGCGGTCGCTGGGAGGGATCCCCATCCACATCGATCACCGTTTTCTTCCCTGGCGCCGGGCCAGATACCCGCCAGCTCCCGAAGTAGCGCTCGATCAGGCGGACCGCTTCGGGGATCTTGAAATCCCCCACCAGCGCCGCCACTGCGTTTTCGGGGCGGTAGTGGCGCGCGCGAAATTCCACGGCGTCCGCCGTGCGCAGTCCTTCCAGATCTGCCAGCCAGCCGACGGTGGGAATACCGTAGGGCACCTCCCCGTACGCTCCTATCAGGAACTCCTCGTAGAGTTTCCCAAAGGGACGTGTCTCCACTCCGCGCAGCCGTTCTTCGATGACCACGTCGCGCTCGGAGTAGAACTCGCGCAGCACACCGTCCCGCAGGCGCTCCGACTCCATCAGGCACCAGAGCTCGAGCCGGTTGGCTGGCAGCCTGACAAAGTAGCTCGGGAGATCTTTATTCGTTGTCGCATTGAGTCCTGTGGCGCCGTTGGCGGTGTAAAGCTGCGAGAACTCTTCCGGGACGAGAAGCTTTCGATGTGCTTCCTTCAGGTCGAGAACGCGCTGGCGTGCCTTCCCCAGTTCCTGCTCATCCACCGGCTTACGGGTTTCCTCGGCCAGGATCTGATCCACCGCCTCTTCCAGCTGCTTCAGCACCACGGCTTCCCGATCTGGCTCCCGGGTACCGATGTGCCGCGTGCCCTTGAAGGCCAGGTGTTCGAACAGGTGCGCCAGGCCGCTCTTACCCGGATCCTCGTCCACACCTCCGACGCGGAATCGGATCACCCCTCCAAAAATGGGCGCTTCGTGTCGTTCCAGGAGAATGAACGTCATGCCATTGGCGAGCCGGTGGACCTTCACCTCCCGCTGCAAAGACTGTCCGAGTGCAGCCCATAACGGCGGATCCTGCGCACCCTTCGATGGAGTGGTGGCGGAAACGAGGAACAGCAGGCCCAGAGAGGCGCAGAGAACTCTCGAGATGGAAAAAGCGACGGTGGTTCTGGAAGATCTCACGAGCGAGGTGTCCGGATACGGGAGGCGTATGGTAGCACACGGCTGCGTGTGGGCCTCGCAACGGTGTGCTATAC
>CBEVTG010000367.1:0-2950 GCA_965552745.1 uncultured bacterium | reverse complement strand
TGTCTGTGAGCCATTTCCGACCATCATTCCGCCTCTGGCCGCTTCTGGCGGCGGCGCTGTTCCTGGCCCTGCCGCCCGCCGCCCTTGCAGCCGCGGCCGGCTCCCAGGATGACCCGAAGGAGGAAGAGGTCCAGAGCTACACGGATGAGGATCTTCAGCGGATGCGACACAAGCCCGTCCGGAAGCCTGCCCCGGATGGGGCTGAGGCGAAACCCGGGAAGGCCAGTCAGGCCCAGACAGGACCTTCTAAACCGGATCTTCCCAAACAGGAGCTGAAGGCGGCCCCTGCGGCCTCCAAAGCAAGCTCTTCGCCTGCCGACCGGGCGGCGCCGCCCCCTCCAGGTGGCCAGGACAGCGCCGGGAAGGCCCCGGACAAAACGAAGAAAAAATATGACCCCTGGGCCAAGAAAGAGCCTGTCTGGACTCCGGGCGCTGACCTCTCAGAGGAGGAATGGCTGGCGCAGCGGCAGGATGCCGAGCGCCGCCGTGAGCACTGGGAAGGCCGGGTCCAGGTAGCCGAGGAATGGATCCGTGAGCTGGAGGAAAGCCTGGTCTACCTGGAGCGCAAGCTGGCCTCGGCCCAGAACCCGTTCATGCCCCGTGTCGAGCTCGCGCCCGAGGACGCCGAGGCGGAAGCCGGCCTCGACGGCTCGGAGAGGCTGGCCCGTTCCAGGACACAGGTCGCCGAGGTCCGAAGCGCCCTCGAGGCTGCCCGCCGGGCGGTCGAGCTGGAGCGCCGTCAAGCCCAGGAGGCTCTCCGCACTGCCGGGATCCCCACCAACTAACTGAGATAAAAAAGTTTACCGGTCTAAATCCGGCCTGATACTGCTTGACCCTAACTCGGCTGGACCGCAAATTCCACAGAGATGACCAAGCCACAGGGTCAGAAGGTCCGCATCCTCCTGGTCGAGGACAAGCAGAACCTGCGGCGCATGCTGCGCCAGAGCCTCGAGGCGGAAGGATACGCCGTCGAGGAGGCGGCCAGCGTACCCCAGGCGATCGACCGCCTCAATAACGAACGATTCCAGCTCATCCTCTCCGACCTGAAGATGCCGGGAGGCAGCGGGCACGACGTCCTCAAGCACGCCCTCGAGCAGGACCCCAATCTGCCGGTCGTGATGCTCACGGCGTACGGCACGATCGGAGACGCGGTGGCGGCCATGAAGGTCGGGGCGTTCGATTTTCTCTCCAAGCCGGTCGATCCGGATCACCTGATGCTGGTGCTGGATCGCGCCCTGGGGCAGAGACGCCTCGAGAGCGAAAACCGGAACCTCCGCGAGCAGATTGCCGAGCGCCTCGGCTTCGGGACCATCATCGGCGACAGTCCCGCCCTCAAAGAGGTCATGGACAAGGTGCGCCGGGTGTCGTCCACCGAAGCCACCGTGCTCCTGACCGGAGAGAGCGGCACCGGCAAGGAGCTGTTCGCGCGCGCCATCCACGATCTGAGCGCCCGGAAGGATCAGCCGTTCGTGGCCCTGAACTGCGCCGCCATCCCGGACACGCTGCTCGAGAACGAGCTGTTCGGCCACGAGAAAGGGGCCTACACCGGGGCGGGGGACGCGAGGACCGGAAAGGTCGAGATGGCCGGCGGCGGCACCCTGTTTCTGGACGAGATCGGTGATCTCTCGCAGGCGGTTCAGGCCAAAGTCCTGCGCGTCATCCAGGAGCGTTCCTTCGAGCGCGTCGGTGGCACGCGCACCATCGAGGTCGATGTGCGTCTGGTGGCTGCCACCAATCGTGATTTGCAGGCCGCCGTGAAGGCCAAGCAGTTCCGGGAAGATCTTTTCTTCCGGCTGTCCGTATTCCCGGTCGCCGCACCGCCGCTGCGTGAGCGCCGCGACGACGTGCCGCTTCTGGCGCAGCATTTCGTGGCCAAGTCGTGCCGGGAAATGAAGAAGGCACCGGTGCATTTCTCGGAGGGCGCCCTGGAAACCCTGGCCGCTTATCGCTGGCCCGGGAACATCCGGGAACTGGAGAATTGCATCGAGAGGGCGGTGATCCTGTGCGACGGAGAGGAGCTACTCCCGGAGCACCTGGGCCTGCCGGCCGATCCGGATGCCCAGGTCGATGCCGCCATCCTGGGGGCGGCTGAGCTGCCGGGGCCGCTCCAGGAAGCCGCTCACATGGCCCAGTCCTGGGCCGAGCGCGCCCGCATCCGAGCCACGCTGGATGCTTCGGGCGGCAACAAGTCGCGCGCCGCCGAGCTGCTACGCGTCTCGTACAAAACCCTCCTGAATAAGATCCGCGATCTCGGCCTCTGATTCCCCTGCGTGGGGTGCCGGGGCGTTGTAACCTGCCCCCGGGCTCCCGTATACTAGATTTGCTCTAGACCTCAAACGGCGAACGATCGCTTCAAACCGGAAAGCCGCCGGCGCGGGGCGCCATCACGTTCCCTCCCGGTGGAGTGGTGTGCAATGAACCCGACTCGTGTTCTGATCCTGGGCGCCGCAGGGCGCGATTTTCACAACTTCAATACGTGTTACCGGGGGCGCCCTGAATACCAGGTCATGGCGTTCACCGCGACCCAGATTCCTGACATATCGGGCCGCCGCTATCCGGCCGAGCTGGCCGGGGAGGGTTACCCGGACGGAATCCAGATCCTGGACGAGCAGAATCTCGAGCAGCACATCCGCGATCTCGAGATCAACGAAGTGGTCTTCGCCTACAGTGACATCTCGCACGAGCAGGTCATGCATCTGGCCTCGCGCGTCCTGGCTGCCGGCGCCGATTTCCGTCTCCTGGGGCCCGAGCGCACGCTTCTGAAGGCCAGCGTGCCGGTGGTGTCGATCTGCGCCGTGCGCACCGGCTGTGGAAAGAGCCAGACCAGCCGGCGCGTGTGTGAAATTCTGCGCGAAGCGGGTAAGCGCGTTGTGGTGGTGCGGCACCCGATGCCGTACGGTGACCTGGCGCGCCAGGCGGTGCAGCGTTTCGCGACCCTCGAAGATCTCAA
>CBEVTG010000366.1:0-2961 GCA_965552745.1 uncultured bacterium | reverse complement strand
CCCGGAGTTCGTCGGCGGCCAGTCGACGATGGATTTTCAGATCGACGGTGACGTGCTGACCCTGGCGGTGCAGAGCGTGGTGGCTGCCGACGGAGTGTCCGCACCTGACGCGACCGGATCAACGATGACGCCTGACCCCAGGCTGTTGAGAGTGCGTTCGCCCCTCCCCTGGGGCGGCTCCAACAGCTCGAACAGTGACGAGTAGAACGGGTTCTCGACGCGTTGCTCGGTGGAGATGTTCACCACCGCTGGCCCCACGCTCTCCACCACCCGGACGACAGGGCTGCGCCGCGACACCTGCTCGTTCCCAGCGGGTTCCTGTGCCAGAACGCGCGAATCCACACCGGAAGCGAGCGCAACCAGAGCCAGGACAGGGGCGAGGATGTGGAGTTGAAGTCTCATGGTCGGATCAACAGGCGCCCGCGCGAGGCACCCGCACCGCTGCGTCAGAGTCGAAGGTGCTCCGCGGGGACTTTCAGATTCCTGGAAGCTCAGCGCCCCAGCAGCCGGCGGATGCGCTCCTCAACCGGCGGATGAGTTGAAAACAGCCCGCGGAACGAGCCGCCCGACAGCGGCGCCACGATGAACATGTGGCTCGTGACCGGGCTCGTCTGCATGGGAAGTCGCTTGGAGGCCTGGTCCAGCTTCGCCAGGGCGCTCGCGAGGCCATTCGGGTGGCCGACGATCTCGGCCGCCGTGGCATCCGCCTGGTACTCCCTAGAGCGCGAGATCGCCATCTGAATCAGACCTGCGGCGATCGGTGCCAGGATGATGCCGAGCAAAGCCCCCAGCCCGCCGCCACTCCGGTCACTTCCACCGCGGTACCCACCAAAGAGCATGGCCCAGTAACCCAGGCGCGAGATCACCATGATGGCGCCCGCCAGGGTGGCGGCGATGGACGAGATCAGGATGTCGCGGTTGCGGACGTGAGCCAGCTCGTGGGCGATCACACCTTCGAGCTCCTCCCTGCTCATGAGGTGCCGCAAACCATGCGTGATCGCCACGGCGGCATGCTCAGGGTTGCGTCCCGTCGCAAACGCGTTGGGCGCCTCGGACGGCAGCATGAAGAGGCGTGGCTTCGGCAGTCCCGAGCGCGCGCAGAGGCCTTCGACCATCTCGTGCAGCTTCGGATCCTGATCTTTCTCCAAAGGCTTCGCGCGGTGCATGGCCAGGACGATCTTGTCGGAGAACCAGTAGGAGCCGAAGTTCATCAGCGCCGCGAACACCAGGGCCATCTGAAGACCCCGCGGCCCGGCAATGGCCTCTCCGGCGAACAAAATGAAGACCGTGAGCGCGGTCAGTAATAGAGCGGTCTTGAATGTGTTCATGCTGTTGCCTTTGCGATGTTAGAGTCAGTCAACCTGAATCTTGATGTCTTTTGGCTTGCTTCCCTCGAGCTTTGGCAGCGTTATCTCGAGCACTCCGTCCCGGTGCTCGGCACGGATCGAGTCCGAGTCGACGGAGGCTGGCAGACTGAAGGAGCGCACGAAGGTGCCATACTGGCGCTCCGCGCGGTGGTAGTTTTCCTTCTCGATGTTTTTCTCGAAACGGCGCTCCCCCGACAGGGTCAGGGTGCTGTTCTCCACCTTCAGATGGATCTGATCGGACCGCACTCCCGGTAGATCGGCTCGCAGCACGATCTTGTCCGGCTGCTCATGGAGATCCACCGCCGGCGACCAGGCTCCAAGCGTCAGGCCTTCCTCTCCGGTCTGCGAGCGCAGCAACGAATCCTCAAAAAGCCGGTTCATGCGCTCCTGCAGACTGATCAGATCGTTCATCGGATCCCACTTTGCGAGTGCCATGTCGATCACCTCGAGCTGATAATTCTAAAATGCTGATGAATCACTATTTATTCGATTCACAGAACCGCCGGGCCGGCTCCCGGATCCCCGAAAATTACTGTAGCTGAGCCCCTGCGGACTGTCAAACCAGCCGCCTCAACGGGAGGCTGCTGCGGCTTTCGAGCGCTGGAAGACAAGCTCTCTCTTCCCGTCCACATCCAGCTCGATATGATCGCCGGAGCCGAACTCCCCTGCCAGCAGCTTGCGGGCCAACGGGTCCTGCACGTGGCGCTGCAGGGCTCGCTTCAGGGGGCGGGCGCCATACTGAGGATCGGTGCCCAACGCCGCCAGCCTCTTCCGGGCATTCGGCGTCACCGCCAGACGCAAGCCGCGATCCGCGATCACACGCCCCAGGCGTTCAATCTGGATATCGACGATGCGCTGGATTTCCGCGGCTCCCAACCGGCTGAAGACGATCGTGTCATCCACGCGGTTGAGAAACTCCGGGCGGAAATGCTTCTTGAGCTCCTCCTCGATGACGCGCGGAATGTCCTCCCCGTCCGGCCCATGCTCCTGCTGCAGCCACGCACCTGCGATGTTCGAGGTGAGGATCACCACCGTGTTGCGGAAGTCGACCGTGCGGCCCTTGCTGTCGGTGAGGCGCCCCTCGTCCATGAGCTGCAACAGCACGTTGAACACGTCCGGATGCGCCTTCTCGATCTCATCGAACAGCACCACGCTATACGGCCGCCGGCGCACCTGCTCGGTGAGCTGCCCCCCCTCCTCGTAGCCAACGTAGCCGGGAGGAGAACCGATGAGGCGGGCTACCGAGTGCTTTTCCATGTACTCGGACATGTCGATGCGCACCATGGCGCGCTCGTCGTCGAAGAGAAACTCGGCCAGGGCGCGTGCGAGCTCGGTCTTCCCGACCCCGGTGGGACCCAGGAAGATGAAGGTACCGATCGGGTGATTCGGATCCTTGAGGCCCGAGCGCGCCCTGCGCACGGCGTTGGCCACTGCTTCTACGGCACGATCCTGACCCACCACGCGCTGGTGGAGATGCTCCTCCATGTTCAGAAGCTTCTCGACCTCGCCTTCGAGCATGCGTGTCACGGGAACACCGGTCCACTTGGAAACGATGGCCGCCACGTCCTCTGCGTCCACCTCCTCCTTGAGCATC
>CBEVTG010000365.1:0-2967 GCA_965552745.1 uncultured bacterium | reverse complement strand
CACGCGGTAGATGTAGGCATTCTCGGCGGTGCCGAGAAAGATGTCTCCGTCCGGGCCCACGGCAAGCGCGCGGAAGTGGCGTTCCTCGCTGCGCAGGAGGGTCTCCGAATTACCTCGCTCGTTGACTCGATACAGCACGGCCGGATCGCCCGTGGCCACGAGCAAATCGCCGCTTGCGTCCCAGGCCAGAGCCCACACGTAAGTCTCCGGGGGATCGAACAGCTCGCCGGAGGTGCCGTCCGGCCCGACGCGGTAAACCTTGCCGCCCGGCGAAGTCGCCACGATCAGGGTGTCATCTGCCGCCACCGTCATCGCCTGTACGATCGGCTCTTCCGCGTCAAACACGAGCCGCGGCTCGGCGCCCTGCTCGATGGCAAAAACCTCGCCGCCGTTGCCGGTACCGGCGTAGAGAACTCCGTCGCTGCTTCGGGCAAGGCACCAGACCTGGGCCGAGGGCCACTCGTGAAGCCTCTCCTGGCGCGGCGCCAGGGCGATCGATCCGTCCCACTGCAGCGACACGTTCTCCGGCTTGCCCCCTGTTGCTCCGCTGAAGCGTTCGATCCGCCAGATTGCAGATTCCACCGCCAGCAGCGGGGTCGAACAGGCCAGGGCCGCGAGAAATACGACGGCCCGATGTTTGATCAAAGATTGCGGTTTCATTTTGGCGAAGCTCCGATTGAAGTCAGTCTTTCTTGACCTGGAGGGTCATCCTCCGTCCACCGTAGACCGTCCCGTCCAGTGTAATGTGATCTTCCGAGAGCGTCTCCTCGCGGTGCAGTGTGAAATCGCCACGCACCTCCGAGGAGCGCAGGATCCGCATCACCGACGGCGGCAGCGCGGGCGCCAGGCGATCCTTCAGAACGCCACCCTCGGACTTGCGGACCAGGCGCACGTAGAGGTTGTCGAAGCGCGGCAGGTTCTGGAGGACCTGCATCATCTGCTCGAGCGTTTCCGCCTGGGTGAGGCGCGTCTGCAGCAGGGCCTGCTCGTACATCAGAAGAGACTGCCCCCCGCCGGCGATGATTGAGATCCGGCCCTCTGGAAGGCTGGCCGGAACGTGTAATACGAAATCGCGATGGGTGCGCTTGCCCCTGTAGGGACGCAGGAAGACGCGCACCGTCACCTCTTCGCCCGGCGACACGCGCGAGCTGCTGAGCCAGAGATCTTCGATGGCTGTGAAGCTGAAGGAGGGCTTCTGCTCGATGGCGACCTCGACGCCGCGCACACTCGGCGTCTCGAACCGGTTCGCGTACAGAACGGAGAAGATCGATGTCAGGTAGCCGGCAGCGGTCTGCTGGACCGTCAACGGCGTCCCCATGCCGCTGAACAGGTTGCTCAGCCGGAAATCGGGGTGTCCCTCGAACTTCAGCACTGCCTCCATCGACACGGTCGAAGGGAAGGAAAAATCGAGCGCGTTGACCATGCTTCCGGTCATGGCGATCTCGAGAATCAGCGGGGCCCAGAGCGGATCGCGGAAGATCTCGAACGACAGGTGGCGCGGCGGCGTGCCGGCCGAGTCAACCGAGAGATCCACGGGAATCACCCCCGCTTCCTCCCCGATCTGTCCGGCAATGGCCGTGAGCCGATCCTGGTGGAGCACGCCGAGGCTCTTTCCCCAGGGCACCGTCATCTTGAACGAGTTTTCGAGCGAGGGGACCGTGACGATGACACGACCCCGGGCGAACGGCATCTCGGTCGAGCCGCGACGCAGGAACGGGTGGCCAAAGGCGAGGACCTTTCCGTCCGAGACGTACGTCACGGTCCCCGATGCGCTGATATCGATGTCGCCGCGCGCGAGCTGTGCCGCGATCGGCGAGCCGGCTTCAAACAGCGGCGGCTCTAAACCCGAGCTACCCGAACCACCGGCCGAGCCCCCCTGAACGGGAAGCAGGCCCAGTCGGCGCAGGCGACCGGAGTAGGCTGACAACACCGAAGGGTCGAGGCTGCCGAAAACGATCGGGGTTTCGATGGGGCTCATCATTGCCCCGCCGCCCGGCGCCGAGGCCATACCGGAGGCGGAATCCGCCGCTCCCGATGCCGGGGAATGCCGGCTCGCCACCATCTCCCAGAGATCGTGGGATCCGCTCACCACGGGACGCTCTACTTCGTTCCAGGTCTCCCCTTCCGGGGCCAGATCGACCGCTACGCCCGGAAGGGCTGGAAGGAGAGGCACCTTCCAGCTGCGCGGATCGACATGGACACTCGAGGCCGCCATCGGAGTCGCCATCTCGAGAAGCGGAAGCATGTTCTGGATCGGCGTGATACCGGCCAACGGGTCCTTCGGGAAGCTGCCGAAGCGGTAGGCCAGAGCCCCGACCAGGCGCTCGCCGACATAGACCGGGCTTCCGCTCATGCCCGCCACCACCCCCGTGTGCTCGACCTGCTCTCCCACCAGGCGGGCCACGATCACATCCTGACCGGGTCCGATCATGTTCTCGTGGATGCCAAGGATCTCGAGTGGGAACTCGACAATCTCCTCCCCGGCAAAAACAGTACGGGCCACGGCCATCATGCCGGGGCGCAGCTCCTCGAGAGGAAAAATCGGTACCGGAGCGTCTTCCGCAAGCGCGGAAGCGGCGCAGAAGGCGGCCATGAGGCCGGCGAGCCAGAAGCGGTATCGACCGCCCCGGGCCCTGCGTACATTTACGATCTCTGTGAGATGAAGCCTGAAAAAGTGGGCCCTGCGAACCGCCATCAGTCGTGCGGCGTGCCCTCGGGGTGGCTCTTCAGGCAGCGCTTGACCGCTTCCACGATGAAGTTCTGCATCGAGGGAAGCTGATCCTTCACCGCGTGGTAGACCAGATAGGGCAGCTTGAGAGACACCTGGACGCCGTTCTCGTCCAGGGTGTCCAGCCAGCGGGTGAACTCGTTCCATGATTTGAACTGTAGGGCCTCGATGACCCCCTTCTGGTACAGCTCGATCAGCGTGACCTCGTCCTTTAGCTTGAACAGGACGTCCTTCTCGCC
>CBEVTG010000364.1:0-2971 GCA_965552745.1 uncultured bacterium | reverse complement strand
CGAACAAGCTTCCTCGGGCTCGGATTCAGCCAAACAGATGCTCGCGCGCGCCAGGGCGCTCGAGCTGGACACGGAGTATGTGCCTCCTCCGGGAGATGCGCTCGAGCATCACACGTCGGGGTTTGCCAAAATCCTGTGTTCAGCCGTGTTCATCACAGGCCTCGATCCCGAGTTTGCGGTGAAAAATGTCGGCTACTTCACCAGCCCCTTTGACGAGCGCGACAAGGTGGTCGAGCGCCGGATCGACCGTGAGAACGAAGAGATCCACCTGACACTGCCGAGCGGGGTGACCCGGATTGCCAAGCGCTTCGGTGATCAGGGGTGTGTGACGCTGCCCATCGGTGCGGAGTCGGTCTACTTTACGCCGGTAGACCTGAAGACCACACTTCCCGATGCAACCACGGAGCCCTGGCCGATGGGGAATGTTGTGGATAACGGATCGCTGCTGTCAGAGATTGATGCGGACAAAGTCGCTCAAGCCGTCGACGCCGCTTTCAGACCGGCTGCCGAGATGACCGCGGCGTTTCTGGTGACCTGGAAGGGACGCATCATCGGTGAGCGCTATGGGGACGGCATCACCATGCACACATCCCTCGAAAGCTGGTCCATGGGGAAAAGCCTAACGGCAACGCTCATGGGTATCCTCATACAGCAGGGAGTGTACGAACTCAACCAGCCGGCTCCGGTGCCGGAGTGGCAGGCAGGGGACGATCCGCGGGCGGAGATTCGCATCGCCGATCTGCTGCGTATGTCCAGCGGGTTGCGCTTCCGGACACCTTTCGAGACGAACTTTGACTTCTCGCAAGGGTACCCGGATCACGTTTACGTTTATACCGGGAGCGTCAACTCATTTGAGTGGGCGGCAACCCGGCCCCAGGAGTGGCCACCGAATACGGTGGGACGCTACCGCAACTCCGATCCCGTGCTGGTCAATTACTTGATCCGTCTGGGTGTCGAGGGACGGGGTGAGGAATACCTGTCGTTTCCCCAGCGAGCTCTCTTCGATAAGATCGGAATTCGCAACATGGTCCTGGAAACCGATCCTTATGGAAATTTCCTGCTCCAGGGCTACGAGTTTGGTTCAGCGCGCGACTGGGCTCGACTCGGCAACCTCTATCTCCAGGATGGTGTTTGGATGGGAGAGCGGATATTACCTGAAGGATATGTCGGTTTTGTCAGCACCGTCGCCCCTGCGTGGGAGGCTGATGGCCGTCCGATTTACGGGGGGTTCTTCTGGATCAATGGAGACAACGCCTATCCAATTCCGCAAGATGCTTACTACATGGCGGGCGCGGGCGGGCAATTCACCCATATCATCCCGTCGCACGACCTGGTGGTGGTAAGGTTGGGGCACTCCAGAGGCGAATATGCGGGCGACGAGGGTTTGCAGAAGGCCCTGGCCCTGCTCATAGAGGCGGTTCCCGCGAATCGCTAGCGTTGGTACTCGACGACGTACTGAGCCTTGATGATTCCTACGTTGTGCTCGCTGAGACCCGGTTCGAGGTGCTACGGTAGGTGCCTGAGAGGATAAGTTGAAGATCCGCGAGGCAAAGAACGACGATACGACGAGAATTTGTGAGATTCACCGATCCTCAGTCCGGATCGTTGCATGGGATCATTACTCGACTCAGGAAATCAAAGGGTGGGTGGGGGGATTAACTCCGGCGTCATACAAAGAGGTGGTGCAGACGCGTGAGTGTTTTGTGGCCGAAAAATGTGGAGAGATTGTAGGGTTTGGACAGCTGAAAGCAGGATCAGAGCGAATTGAGGCCGTGTTCGTCGCTCCCGAATGTTCGCGTCAGGGAGTGGGGGCTGCTCTGCTCTCTCATCTCGAATGGGTGGCGAACGCGCAGGGGATCCGGTGCCTGCAGCTGTCTGCCTCTCTTAATTCAGTTGAGTTCTATACGCGGGCCGGATACCGCGAACAGGGTCGAGGAAGCCACCGCCTTCTGAGCGGTAAGGAAATCGCATGCGTCCATATGATAAAAGAGCTGTAGGCACGGGTATCGGGAGAGCTCTCGACGTTCCCTTTGAGACAGATTAGAGGAAAAAGAGAAATGAGCACTGCGGCCGCATCAAGGAGGAGAAGTCATGGACAAGGCGATGATAATCGAAAAGCTGAACCAGGACCTTTCAGGTGAACTGGGTGCAATGATTCAGTACCTTACCTATGCAGCGAAGGTGACGGGACCCTTCCGGCCACAGCTAGCGGCATTCTTTCTGGCCGAGTTGCCGGACGAACAGATGCACGCACAGTACCTCGCGAACAAGATCGTCGCGCTCGGTGGAGAGCCAACGACCTCGCCGCGCCGGGTACCGCAGGCATCCACAAACCGGGAGATGGTGGAAGCGGTACTGACGGCTGAGAGACAGGCGGTTGCTGACTATACCCAGCGCGCGGAGCAAGCTGAGGAGCTCGGCGACAAGGGTCTGGCGGTGCAGCTCGAGGACATGGTCCGGGATGAGACGGGCCACTCGGAAGAAACTGAGCGAATCCTGAAAGACTGGCCTCTTTAGGATTCCGACTCTAGACCGGCGGCGCAGCAACAGGAACGTGAGGTCGACGGGGCCAGGAGATGACTAAGAAGACGATTGAACGGACGCCCCGTACGAAAAACGGTCTTCAGCGAGATCTTCTGCGCCTGGGTGTTGCCCCGGGAATGACGTTAACGGTTCATTCCTCGTTAAGTTCGATCGGCTGGGTCGTAGGGGGAGCTCCAACCGTTGTTCGCGCGCTTCTCGACGCGGTAGGAGAGAAAGGCACGCTGGCCATGCCGTCGGCGACGCCCCACTGTTCGGATCCCGCGATGTGGACCAACCCGCAGGTTTCGGAGACCTGGTTGAATGAGGTGCGTGAGCATTTACCGGTGTTCGATCCCCAGACGACGCCGACCGAAATGGGAGCCATTCCGGAAACGTTCCGCACATGGCCGGGCACTCTGCGCAGCAATCATCCACTGGAGTCGGTGTG
>CBEVTG010000363.1:0-2977 GCA_965552745.1 uncultured bacterium | reverse complement strand
CACGCGAACGCCGGATAACCCTCCGGCTGCCGGGGGGGGGTGCGGCCGTCAGGCAAGGTCAAGTATACATCGCCCGGGTCCCGGCTGCGAACAGGAGCGCTGAACAGCCCTGAACAGTCCATAAAACTCGACGGGATAAGGGTTTTCCGGCCTTCCCGAACAACCCGGGAGGTACCACTGATGTGCCTTGACGCTCCGGCACCACCGGGCGTAGGCTTCTGTCTCTTAGACGCCGTTCACGAGGAGGTGGAAATGACGACCCGACAGGCGATTCTTGCCCTGGCGATTGCCATCGTTCTGGGCGCCCCGATGCCCCTGCCGGCCCTGGCCCAGGACGATGATTTTAGTAGTGTGGAGATCAAGACGACCAGGATTGACGATGGGCTGTACATGATGATCGGCAGCGGCGGCAACCTGGCCGTGTCGATCGGTGACGACGGCGCCTTCCTGGTCGACGATCAATTTGCCCCCCTCACCGAAAAGATCCAGGTCGCGATCTCAAAGATCACTGACAAGCCAGTACGCTTCGTCTTTAACACGCACTGGCATTACGACCATGTCGGTGGCAACGAGCACTTCGCTGAGACCGGATCGATGATCGTGTCCCACGAGAACGTGCGTAAGCGCCTCAGCGTCGAACAATTCCTCGAAGCATTTGATCAGAAGGAGCGGGTCCCGGCCTCCCCGAAGGGCGCGCTTCCCATCATCACGTTTACCGATGCGGTTACCTTCCACTGGAATGGCGAGGAGATTCACATCTTCCACGTGGAGAACGCCCACACGGACGGCGATGCGATCGTTTATTTCAAGAACAGTAACGCCCTGCACATGGGCGATGTCTACTTTAATGGTATGTATCCTTACATTGACGTTTCCACAAATGGATCGATTGACGGCGTCATTGACGCCGTGGACACGGTCCTGGCTATGGGCGACAAGCGCACACAGATCGTTCCTGGTCACGGCCCACTGTCGAACATGAAAGAGTTGAAAACCTACCGTGACATGCTTTCGGGCGCGCGTGATGCCGTGGCCATCCTGGTTGCCGAAGGCAAGACGAAGGAAGAAGTGCTGGCCGCCAAGCCGACCCAGCCATGGGATGCCAAGTGGGGAGGCGGCTTCATGAAGCCGGACGAGTTCACCGACATCATCTATACAAACCTGTCGGACAAATGAGATCGGCACGTTCCAGCGCCTGTTGAATCTTTCAGCACCGGCCGTTGAAATCTTCATCAGCGGCCCAACGCCTTGCTTAACAAGAAGTTAGGCTTCTTCCACAGCGCATTTTCACGACCTCTGTTGAATTTTTCTGCACCTTCACGCAGGAAGGTGTAGAAGGTTTAATCCCCGTTTTTCCACACAACATCCTCATTTACAGCACCTTACCCGCCAGCTCTTGGCCGCGCCCAATCCTGGCATAGAGTTTGCTCTATGAAAGGGTGCACAGAGGCAATCGAACAGAACCTGCCCGCGGTCGAGGAACTGCTCCCGCCCCTACTGCAAAAGCCCAGATCTGAGGAAAGGAGGTGAACTGGTCATGACCGTTCTTTTGGTCATCTTCATGTTCTCCCTGTTCATCGCGCTCGATTACCTGCTTAACCGCAAGCAGGTCGCTCGAGTCGTCAAGGAACTGCCCGAGGTGGTGGTGGAGAAAATCCCCGCCCTGGAGCCGGTATGGGTATCCGGCTATCAGCTCCCCGAGGGGTTGAACTACCACCGCGGGCACACTTGGGCACGGGTCCTCGACCCGCGCACCGTTCTGGTGGGCCTTGATGACTTCGCGCGCAAGCTGATCGGGCCGGCCAAGCAGATCCGTCCCCCGGCCATCGGCAGCTGGCTTCAGCAGGGTGGCAAGGGTTTCGAGGTACAGGTCGACGGACGGAAGGCGGAGCTTGTCTCACCCGTCGGGGGCCGTGTGCTCGAGGTGAATCCGCGCCTGAGCCGTGAGCCGGAACTGGCCACACAGGATCCTTACGGGCGGGGTTGGATCTTCAAGATGAAGATCGCCGACGCCGCCGCCAACCTTCGCAACCTGCTGTCCGGGAGCCTGGCACGACGCTGGATCCAGGACGAGCGCGAGGGTCTGGAACTCCGTCTCATGGCTCTGTCCGGCTCGGTGCTCCAGGACGGCGGTGAGCCGGTGGCCGACTTCGCGCGACACCTGAACACGGAGGATTGGAAGCGACTGGTGGGAGCATTCCTGCTCACCTGAGGCTCGTTGCGGGGAGTCGGTGAAGCTCCCCGCTCCGCATCGCCTCCCTTTTTCGTGAGGAGGATGGCCGATGGACGCCAAACCGAAGGGACTGCTCGTCGACATCACCCGTTGTATCGGCTGCCAGGCATGCGTCGTGGCGTGTCAGGAGCTGCACGATTTTCCGGGAGATGGTTCCGAGACCACACTGTCCGCCACGTCTTACACCGTTCTGCACGAGCACAGTGATCTCTTCGTGCGCCAGATGTGCATGCACTGCGTGACCCCCTCCTGCGTCAGCGTGTGCCCCGTAGGGGCTCTGAGCAAGACCGACGCCGGGCCCGTCGTCTACGAGGCGGAGCGCTGCATGGGTTGCCGCTACTGCATGATGGCCTGCCCATTCAGCGTACCGCGCTATGAGTGGAACCAGGCGATCCCCTCGGTGCGCAAGTGCGATATGTGCATCGAGCGGCTCGAGCGTGGCGAGATCCCCGCGTGTGCCGAGGCGTGTCCCGCCGAGGCCACTGTGTTCGGAACCCGTGAGGAGCTTCTGGCCGAGGCGCACCGGCGTATCGCCGAATCACCCGATGAGTATTACCCCCATGTCTACGGCGAGTATGAGCTTGGAGGAACTTCGGTGCTGTTCCTGGCTCCGATGTCGTTCGGCTTCCTCGATTTTCCGGAAGCCCTCGGCAAGCAGCCACTGCCGGATCTCACCATGAAGTCGCTCGAGAAGGTTCCCGGCATTGCTCTGCTGGGTGGAGCGGCGCTCATGGCTGTGTACTG
>CBEVTG010000362.1:0-2978 GCA_965552745.1 uncultured bacterium | reverse complement strand
CGGCCTGCATCCGTCCTTCTCCGCTCAGGGCGGCGCCACCCGATTGTGTGGCGTCACGGAATGTTCCGTCACCGTTGTTCATGAACAGGAAATTCGGAGTCGAATCGTTCGCCACATATAGATCAAGATTGCCGTCACTGTCGTAATCCCCCCACACCACGCCCATTCCCTTGCCGTCATCCCGCAGGACGCCGGCTTCCCGGGTGGCGTCCTCGAACCTGCCGTCACCGCGGTTGCGGTAGAGCACGTGGGAAACGGCGGCGTACCTGTTGGGGTGGCAATAGGAGATCAGTCCGCGCCGCCAGTCGCCGCAGAAGATGTTTGTCTCGACGGTGAAGTCGAGGTAGTTCGACACATATAGATCCAGATCTCCGTCTGCGTCGTAATCGGCGAAAGCGCTGGAGGCCGCCCAGCGGTCGTCCCGGGTGCGGGAGCGCTTGCTCACATCCTTGAAGGTGCCGTCGCCGTTGTTCCGGTACATCACGTTGGGACCGAAGTTCGTGACGTACAGGTCGAGATCTCCGTCATTATCGATATCACCGGCCGCGCAGCCCATGCCGTAGCGGTTGTCGCCGACGCCTGCGGACGCCGTCACGTCGGTGAACGTGCCGTCTCCGTTGTTGCGGTACAGGATGTTGCGTGGGGTCTGTTCGGCCCTGAACCCCGGCAGGGGGGCGCCGTTGACCAGGTACAGATCCGCATCGGCGTCCCGGTCATAGTCGAACCAGCATGCACCCGAGCCCATCGTTTCCACCATATATTTGGTGCCGGTCCCGCCGTGCACGTGGTGGAACTCGATTCCCGCCCCGTCCCCGGCATCCCGGAAGACGACGCCTCCTGTGGACACGCGTTCGGGTCCGGCTGTGACCGTCTGCGGGGCGATCAGACCGGCGCCCAGCACGGCCAGGCTCAGCGCCCGCGGTGCCAGGTGCGTTAGCATAGGGCTCTATCCTTATAAGAAGCGGCCATGCATCCACCATCATACTGGAAGGCATCTCCGACCTCGCGAGCCCTGCGCGGACTTTTGTGGGTTCTGGTGCTTCTACTGCCGACCCCGATGGCCGCCCAGGGAATCGATATCAGGCGCGCCACGATGGAGGCGCTGGATCTGCTGCGCGTTCTGGTGCGCCAGGACACCACGAATCCACCCGGTAACGAGGTGCTGGCGGCACGTCCCCTGGCCGTGTTCTTCAGCGACAAGGGAATCGATTGCCAGATGATCGAGCCTGAGCCCGGGCGAGGGAATCTGCTTTGCCGGGTGAGGGGAAACGGTACCGCCCTCCCGCTCCTTATCGTGGCTCACCTGGACACGGCCCCCGTGGATGCAATCAAGTGGGATCCGCCACCTTTCTCAGGGAAGGTGCAGAGAGGCTTCGTCCATGGGCGTGGTGCGGCCGGGGGAAAGGCTTTTGTCGCGGCCGCTGCGGAGGCTGTCGGGTTGCTGTCGCGGCAGGAGTCCCTGAATCGTGACGTAATCTTTCTGGGTGCTGCGGATGGGGAATCATCGGGTGAACCGGGCCTGAAGTGGCTCCTGGAGCATCGTCCCGAGCTCGTCGAAGCTGAGATGGTGCTCACACTGGATGGGCCGCTCCTCCGGGCAGGCGAAAAGCGAGTCAGTGTCGGTCTGGGGCCGGAGGCCAGGTTGGATGCCCCTCTTCCCCGTGCGATCCGCGGGGCCGCCGAGCGCCTGGATCCGGGGTCCGAGATCGTGGCTGATCACGGTCCGGGGTCGGCGACCTCCCGTCTCCTGTGGGAGCAGGGTATGTCGGCCTGCGGACTCTTCCCCTTCCCGCTCGAGAAGGAAGAGGTCCGGCGGCTGACGGATGGCGAAAATGAGCGCCTGAGCCTGGAGAGCTTCAGCCTGGGGCTGCAGATGCTCTACGAGGTGCTCCTGGAGGTGGCCGCACCAGCTCCGGGCGTGTAGAAGGCATTTCTGTTTTTTCCAAAAAAATGGAGCCCTGAGTAGAAACGAGTCGTAGCTAGGTGTGGCAGGCTCGAGCGCGGGGCAGATCACCAAGAATTGGGGTTGACACTTCAGCCGTCTGGTCGTACTTAAAGCACGATAGTGGCATAACCGAAAGTTCGTCTTAGTCTTTGTCTAAGCGGAACTTAGCCTACGGGCATTGAAGACTGAACAACCAGGCAGGCAGGCGCTCCGGCAGGGTGAGAGCGATTTCACCACGGGAGAAGCCTTCTTAATTGACGGGTTCGAATGCGGCTGCTTTCGAGGGCCGAGTGCTTTCTAATTTCGAGTGTTCTTTACTTTGATTTGGAGGGCGGGTTCAATGAACTGTCCCAAGACACATTCTGAAGTTCGCTGGATTTCAAAATCGTTGCTCACGATCGTGGGTCTTGCGATCCTGATCGGACTGTCGGTGGACTTCACATCGGCGCTCACCCGGCGCCAGATGCGTGAGCGGACGAAGGAAGCAGGCTCTCTGGATCCAACAAGGGGTCTCTTCTTCCAGGCACCGGTCTACCGCAGGCCGGAGCGGCTGAAACTCAGCCGGGAGTTTACCTCCGTGTCCCGGTCGGACATGCACAAGCCCAGCGTCGTTCACACGCGGCTCGGCTCCTTCGACCTGTTGAACCTCGCGAGCCACATTCCTGCCGACCTTCTCGGACCCGTGGGTCCGGGTGGGACTCCGGGCGCTTCGAAGGTGAAGCGCATGGAAGCCGGGAACGTTTACCTCGTCGTGCCCTCCGAGCGGGGAGCCGCAGGCCGTGCCCAGGTCAAGAAGCATGAGTTCGAGATCCTCGACTTTCTTCCCAACAACACCTACGCGGTGCGCGTGAACCCCAGGCACGAGCGCGGCATGCAGACCCCGGGCGGCCTGACGGCGGCCATCCGCTATCCAGCGGGCCTGGTCCTCGGCAGGAGAGTGGGGCAGATGCCCCTGGCGAGCTATGCTGCCGCCACGTCGGACTGGTATTTCCTGGACGTTGTTCTCTGGGAAGGATCCTCTCCTAGGACGCTC
>CBEVTG010000361.1:0-2979 GCA_965552745.1 uncultured bacterium | reverse complement strand
CAGGCACGTTGTTCGGGAAGAAAAATCCCCGCATCGTCATGCTGGATAATTACTATTTCGACGCTCTCCCGGTGGGAGAAATCCTGATCGTCTCCAATGACGACACTCCAGGAATGATGGGTAGTATCGGTACCATCCTCGGCCATAGGGGTATCAATATCTCCTTCATGTCCATGGGACGCGACACACCGGCTGGCACAGCGGTGGCAATCCTCAACCTGGACAATCCACTTCCTGCCGCCGTTCTGGCAGAAATTCAGGACACGAAAGGTGTTCTGTGGGCCCGAGGCGTGCGCCTGTAGTTTCTTTCGGGGTGGGTAGTGGCGAAACGGGCGGAGAAGACCGTCCTTGCCAACCGTCCGATGGTGCCACCGGGCGGGTCTCTAGCCTCGCAACAGGAAGACGCAAAGGTGGGAAAGTACCGCAGAAGATCGGTTTTCACCGCCCGTTTTGCGTTTCGCCAGTCAACCCCGGGTCCGATTGATCCCCACCGCAAGCCGAACGGCGAGGCAGGAACCGAGATTGAGCCTCTTTGTAGCATAACTATTCATCCCTGTCAATAAGAATTACCCGTGGGGCTTCGCTTCGAAAGGATCCGCTGCGGAGCTGTCAGGTGGTCAGTAGATGCGCAGAAGCTGAATGAAAATTTCCTGATCCCCTTTCAGCTCATCGAGGTCGGAAGCCAGGCCAATACCGTAGTCGAGCCGCGCCACCCAACCACGTGGCAGCGTAAAGTTACCCGCCAGGCCCAGTCCCGTGAAGTCGAGGAACCCGGCCTCACCCAGATCCCGCTCTCTTACCCGGGCGTATTCAATCGAGGTGTCGAGCCTCATGACCGAACCCAGCCCGAACATGTACACGCCCCTGGTGATGAACCCCTGGTCGAAGCGGATTCCTGAGCCGCCAAAGCCTCTGAGTCGGGTGGATCCAAGCGTGCCAAAGCTATACTTGCTGAAGCGGTCGAGGTCCTCTCCCTGCAGCCAGCTGAGCTCGGCACGCACCGTCTGCAGGACAGTGGGGTTCCACAGGCTCGATAGGCTGGCTCCGTAGCGCAGATAATCCTCATCCTCAGGATCGAACTCCTCGAGCAACGAGCCTTGCCCGAACCCGGAGGCCTGCTGCTGGGGAGGCAGCAAGGAGCTCGGAAATCCCCACGGCTCCCAGTCACTGCGCTGGTGGTAGCTTCCGAAAAGACGGACCGTTGTCCCTTTGCGGTTGAAATCCATCCGTCCTTCGATGTTATGGACAAAAGTATCAGTGGGGGTGACGAAAGAGCTCGAAGCGTCTTCATCACGGCTGTAGCGGACGTAAGCCAGCTCATAGGTCCCCGTCAGCTTGAAAAACGAACTGAACGGTCTCGCGGCAAAGAATGACAGGCTCTGGGAGATATCGTCGATGCCAAATGCTTCGACCTCCTCGCCCTCCAGTCCCTTATCGATGTAGCGGTCGGTAAGCGGAATGAAGCGGGTTATCAGATCGGTTCCGACCTCCCATTTGGATCCCCGGAAGCTCGGGTTGGTCAGGTTCACAAAGTTGAAAGCCCCTGCGATGAACAGCTCCAGCTGAAGGTCACGTCCACCCGTCTTGAAATTGAAATAGTTAATGCCCGCTAGCGGTACCGGAGTATCAACCGCCTGGTTGTAGAAGATTCCTCCCAGCAGGAACAGGGTCCGGCGATTACCGCTCGGCCGTGCCACCCGCGTGCCGTCCTTCTGCAATTCCAGGGTCTCGTAGCCGCCCTCCGTCTCCCTCACGATGAAGTTTTCGGAGGCCAGAGCAGATTCGCGCTGTTCATCGAAATCAGAGGGATTGATACGGTAGTTTTCGAACACGATGTCCCGCACCAGAACCAGGTTCCGCCCACTGACCGTGATGAGTTGCTGTCCACGTGAGCGTTTGAGGACCCACAGCGGGTCATCGCCGGCTCCCAGTGGTTCAAAGTGGAGAGTTTCCTCGAGCGAGAGTACCGGGCTCTCCACTCGAGTCTGCACCGCCGTGAGGCGCAGACGGGCGAATGATCGAGTGTCAATCCATACACGGCCACGGTACAGATTCTGAGAGCCTTCAATCGGTTCGAACGCGACCTCCCATGCAGGGCGTCCCCGGACGCGTGCCCGCCCCACGAGCCGGTATTGGTAGTCCTTGTCGAGCGTCAGTCGCAGCGGAACCTGAACCACCCTTTCGGGAAGGACGTAGGGCAGGTCGGGCAGCTTGCGCGCGCGATAGGGCGCGCCGTTAAAGAGCAGGCGCCGGTGTTCCCACTCGGTCACTCCCCCGGGGTTGGAATAGAGCGTGCTCTCGTACGTCAAGTCAAAGAGATTTCCAGCCGATCCGATGGAGTAGTGAAGACCGATTGTGGCATCTGCGATCCACCGCTGCAGGCGATGGTCCTGGGCCGCCTGGAACGCCTGGTGGTTGGCCAGGATTTCCTCCACCGGCGGAATTCTCTCGCTCGCCACCTCCAGATCGTCCACGCCACCCGTCTTGCCGATATCGCGGTGATAGCGGAGCAGCAGGATCCGGCTCTTCATGGCGACATCAAACCGGGTCGTGCGCTTGCTGTAACTGGGTATCCACAGATCCACCCATTCTTCTTCCCCGCTGAGTGGGTCCACGACGGATGGTGACACGGCATCTGCGGTGCCGATGCTCACTTCCACCGTCTGCGGGTCCACTGCCTCTCTGGATCGGTACCACAACACCGCGTCATAATTTTCCGGATCGAAGAACTGACCATGAACGACCGATATCTCTTCGCCTTCCGGGGTGACGAATCGCACGGTTGCTCTTGGCGCCGGTGGCATGTTGTCGGGAATCTCTTGCCGGAGCCGCGCGAGGATCGTCAAGACATCAGCAGTCCGCCGCAGACGTTGTAGGCCTGTCCGGTGACCATGCGGGCGTCGTCGCTGGCGAAATAGACGGCTATTGGGGCGATGTCTTGCGGATCGAGCCGGCCGCCGATCGGCGTCAGTGATTCTT
>CBEVTG010000360.1:0-3012 GCA_965552745.1 uncultured bacterium | reverse complement strand
CACAAGGTGCCCACCGGCCTGCCGGCCAAGCAGGTGACGCTGGAGCTGGTCGCCCGCCAGGGGGATCGCAAAGTGTACAGCGACGAGCGCGTGTACGCCCGCACTCTGCTCGACGGAAAGGGCCGCCGCTCCCGCACGGATGCCGGAGTCTTCATAGACTCCGCGAAGGTCCCCAGCGACACCCGCCTCGCACCCAAGGAGGTCCGGATCGAGCGGTTCCGCTTCCCCGCTCCGCCCGGAGAGATCCAGTTCAGCGCCCGTCTCCTCTACCAGTACAGGCCTTTCGCGAGCGACCGTGGTGTCGAGGAGACGATTCGCGAGCTGGAAGGAGCCGTGGCGCCTTAGAAGCTTCGGGGGGAAGAGCCCTCAGTGCCATATGACGCACCTCCTGCGCTCTTCCACGCAAGAAAATGGAAATCCCCGCCAGTTGTGCAGCATCCAGGCGGTTTCGAGAGTAATTTTCGATGGCATCATTCTTGAACATTGACAGCCCAGAGGACGGTGCACAGGTGGTCAGACGCTCGACTTTTGGGGCCTCGAGGAGCCAGGCCGGTATCTCCCGGGCGACAGTCCCGGCTGAAGTTGTCTCCGAGCGCGTCCTCGTCGTCGATGACGAAAAGTTGATCCGCTGGTCGGTGCGCGAGAGCCTGGAGCGTGCCGGCTATCACGTTGTCGAGGCGGGTGACGGGGAAGAAGCCCTTCGCATTCTGGCCGACGAGGGTGCCGATCTCGTCCTCCTGGATGTCCGCCTGCCTGGCAAGAGCGGACTCAGGGTGCTCGAATACATCAGCGCCCATCACCCACAGACCCCTTCTGTTCTCATGACGGCCTATAGCTCCGTCGAGGAAGCTGTGGAGGCGATGAAGTGCGGTGCCTTCGACTATCTCGTCAAGCCGTTCAACCAGGATGAAGCGCTGGTCATCATCCGGAAAGCTCTCGACACCACCCGTATGCAGCGAGAGTTGCAGCTATTGCGCAAACAGCAGAGCCAGTGCCACGGGCTGGAGAATCTGGTGGGCGCCAGCGAGCAGATGCGCGAAGTCTGCGAGCTGGTGCGCAAGGTGGCCATCAGCTCGGCCACGACGGTTCTTCTCCAGGGCGAGAGCGGCACGGGCAAGGATCTGGTGGCCAAGGCAATCCATTACACCAGCGCACGCGCCGACAAGCCGTTTATGAACATCACATGTTCAGCCCTCCCGGAGACGCTGCTCGAGAGCGAGCTCATGGGGCACGAGCGAGGCGCGTTCACGGATGCGCGAAGGATGAAGCGGGGCCTGTTCGAGCTCGCCGACGGCGGCACGGTCTTTCTTGACGAGATCGGTGACATGGGGCTGGGTCTGCAGGCCAAGCTTCTGCGCTTCCTGGAAGACAAGACCATGCGCCGTGTCGGAGGCACGCGCGATATCCGTGTGGATGTACGCATCATCGCAGCGACGAACCGTGAGTTGGAGAAGGCAGCAACGGAAGGAACTTTCCGTGAAGATCTTTTCTATCGGCTGAACGTCATCGAGATCCGCCTCCCGACACTGGGGAACCGGCGCCAGGATATTCCCCTGCTGGCGGCGCACTTCATCGAGCGGTTCAACGAGGAACTGCGAAGGCATACGCGCGGGTTTACCCCGGAGGCGATGAACTCCCTGATGCGCTACCCGTGGCCCGGGAATGTGCGCGAGTTGCGCAACGTGGTGGAGCGCGCGATGATCCTCGAGAACAAGGAAGAACTCGACGTGCAGGAACTTCCGCCGGAGATCAGGGAAAGCCCTTCCGCCAGCGTCACCAGCGGCCCTCCCGAGCCCGCGGGTTTCTCCCTGCCCGATTCCGGTTATCCCCTCAAGCAGATGGAGGAGCAGATGCTTCGTCAGGCACTGGAGAAGACTGGAGGGAATCAGTGCCGGGCGGCTGTCCTGCTCAACATCTCCCGCGACGCGCTGCGCTACCGAATGAAGAAGTACGGCCTGCTCTAGGCTGTTGCAGCGACTCAATCCAGGCGTTGCTTGAGGCAGAAACAGGTGCCGTGGCCCGGCTCGCTCTGAAGGTGCAGGTTGATGCCTAGGGCGTCGGCGGCCATCTTGCAAAATCCCAGTCCCACTCCTGACTGCACCTGGTAGCCGGCGCTCCTGAGGGCCCCTGGCTCGAACAGGTGATCCTGCATCTCTTGGGGGATTCCCGGACCGTTGTCACGGATCGAGATCGCCCAGGGGGGGCCTGACTGCACGCTCGCCTGCACATGGGTGCCCCCGGGAGTGTGCTGCAGTGCACAGAAGGTTGTACAGGATCCGCCGCAGGAGGCTCTGGTCAGTGCGCGCGTTGACAGGATCTCCACTCGACTCGAAGCTCAGCTTCCTGCCTCCTTGCTCCGCCACCAGAGAAAACGCCTCCACGGCATTGCGGGTGATCTCGGCGAGATCGAGGTTTTCCATGTAGAGATCAAGGCGCCCCTCCTCGGCGCGGTTCATCTGCAATACGTCCATGATCAGATCGGAAAGATCAGTGCAGCGTGCCAGGGCTTCCCGGAGCGATCGGTTCTCCCCCTCCGTCAGCCCGGCCGGCCGGGCTTCCAGGACCTGGAGAAAAGCGATGATGCCGGCGAGTGGGTTCTGCAGGTCGTGAACAATTGCCCCCGTCATATGGCGCTTGGCGGCGTCCATCTCCACGAGCCTGCGGTTGGCGGCCTTCAGCTCTTCGGCCTTTCGCGCGAGCTCCTCCTGGGCCGAGAAGATGTAGGCGTCAATGGCAAGGCTCATGTCGAGCGCGATGACCTTATGAAGAGAGACTGCAGTGCGGCGATACGCGTCCGCCTCGGCGCCGTACAGATCTCTTAGAAAGCCCGTAACGATGTCCCGGTACTTCCGGTAGGCCCCGAGGTACCACTGTGGCCCAAGACCGATCCGGTTGTGAGCCAGGCCCACGCGCAGGCGGTTCTCGAAGTAGGAACGGTCGTAACAGCCCGAGGTGAGCTCATGGAAGTAGCGCTTCTGGATTTCCTTCAGGCGATGGACGAGCCCATCATCG
>CBEVTG010000359.1:0-3032 GCA_965552745.1 uncultured bacterium | reverse complement strand
CTCGGCCGTGCGGACTGATGTTACGCGCGAGTCGCTCGCAGAGGTGATGAAAGAGCTTCGCGACATCCGCGGGCCGCGGCCAGTGTCACCGGAAGAGATGCGCCTCGCGCAGAACAATCTCACACTGTCGCTTCCGGGTCAGCACGAGACAGTTTCACGCCTGGCGAACAGGGTTTTTGAAATCGTGATGTACGACCTGCCGGATGATTACTTCTCTACCTACCCGGATGAGGTGCGCGGCACGACGGCGGAGGGCCTGACCGACCTGGCGAAGGAACGGATACTACCCGACAACCTCTTGCTCGTGGTGATAGGAGATCGCGCTACGGTCGAGAAGGACATCAAGGAATTGAACCTGGGCCCTGTTGAGTACCTCGACAGGGCCGGCCGCCCGCTGTCCAGCGAAACCGGGGAGTAGGTGCAAATACAGACAGTTCAACGCGCCAGATCGAGGGGATCGAGGCCCTTGGTTAGCTCGAACGACGCGCCCACCGCGCCCACGACACAGTTCCTCCGATCGAGGCCTGTATGCTCGCGGATCCGAAACACCGCCTCGATACCCGTACAGTGAGCACCCAGAAAGTGTTTCAGGCCGACCACCCGTAACTGCTTTCCCGTCCACTCGAGACGCCTGTCATCCGCCTCTATCAGGTGGAACCCGCCTAAGGCCGCATGGACGGGGGCTTCGCGGACCTGGCTGCGCGCGTACTCGATAGTATTGATGATCCCTGCGTGACCACAGCCGGATAGTATTACCAAGCCGTTTTTTGTGTCCAACACCAACGATTGACTTTCTGGAATGGTGTCTTCGACCCACCCTTCACTGGTCTGAATCTGCGTCCCGGCCCCCCAATTGCGCTCTGGATGAACCCGAGGAACGGGGCCCGTAAGCCAGGCTCCCGGAAACAGCTCCTCCGCACGATCATGCTCAACGAACACTCCGCCTGTACTCTCGAACTTTTCTTTGATTTCAAGCGTCGAGTTAGCCTCCCCCGGCTCTCCGTCGTCTCGCCGGCTGAGGAAGATCCCCTTTGCAACATGCACCTCTGAGATGGCATTCTCATTCTCATCAGCCAGCTCGTTTCGAAGAGCCAGGATCCCCCCCATGTGATCTCCGTGGTGGTGGCTGAGTACAACCCGGGTAACATCCGAAAGCGTAATCCCGAGCTCTCTAGCGTTCTTGAGAACCGTATCGGGATACAGTCCTGCGTCGAAAAAAATGCGCTCGTTTCCCGCCTCGACCAGGGCCGCAAACCCCCACTCTCCCCGGCCGTAGCCGGCAAGATTCGTGGAGAGCACAACGATTCGCGCCTGATGAATCGGTGCCTCGATGTTCGTGGACTCAGCCGACCCTATCGGTGAACGCTCACAGGAGACGCTGAAAAGCAATAGCGAGCCCAGGACGAGAAAGCACTTCGGCTTCCTCAGGCAACTCCGCATGGCTTCCTCCTCCATCGGCGCTTTTCGCCACGGCCATCTTCAAGCGATCTCGAAACGGTCGCCCAATCCTTGTTCAGTTTCGCCAGAGCCTTGCCCGGCGCTCGTCGAAGCGGTGTAGCCCTGCTTCGCGTGCGGCAACCAGAGCCGCTTCGCACTCCTGGCCGGAAATGCCGTGGTTGATCTCGCAGAAGCGATCGCCGGTTACCTTCCCGGCCGGGCGGTACTGATCCATGAGGTTGACGTAGCTGTGGGGAGATACCTCGCGGGCAAGAAATTCCATGATCTCGCGCGTGCCCGCGACGCCTCCGGGCATCACCAGGTGCCGGACCAGTACCCCGTGCTTCGCCAAGCCGTGCTCGTCCAGCTTCAGATCCCCCACCTGCCGGTGCATCTCGCTGACCGCCCGCCGCGCCGCCTCAGGGTAATCTTTCGCCCGCAGGTAGGCGAGCGATGCGGTCTCATCCCAGATTTTGAAGTCAGGCATGTAGATGTCCACGATGCCATCGAGCCGGCGCAGGCTCTCCAGGGCGTCGTAGGCCGAGGTGTTGTAGACGATCGGCAGCCGCAGCCCGACCTCCACAGCGATCGGCAACGCCTCCAGGATCTGAGGAACCACATGCTCCGGTGTCACGAAGTTGATGTTGTGACAACCATCCGATTGCAGGCCTAGCATCAAATCAGCGAGCCGCTCCGGTGAAACCTCCTGGCCGCTCTCGACCTGGCTGATGTCGTAGTTCTGACAGAACACACAGCGCAGGTTGCACATCGAGAAGAAGATGGTGCCGCTTCCGTTCCAACCCCGCAGGCAGTCCTCCTCGCCGAAGTGGGCGAAGCTGCTGCTGACCCGGGCGTAGCGACCGGTCTTGCAGGCAGCGGTCTTATCGGCCAGGCGGTCCACGCCGCAGTCGCGCGGACACGCCCGGCAGTGTGCCAGGCCCTTGATGGCGACGCGGGCCCGGCGCCTCAGCTCGCCGCTGCGGTGAAGTCGCAGGTAGGCCGGTTCGAAATCCCCTGCGCGGATGAAGAAATCGGATCCGGTCACGGGATCATTGTGTCCCATTTCCGGCTTCTGGAGCCATCCGAGTTGCACCTGCTGCGGAGCGGGCCACCCAGCCCGACCCGGGAGCGCCGGCACCACATCCTGTACTCCCCAAAGGGCCAGACGCTCTACCGCAGCTCCGGCTACCTCAACGAGGGACAGATCCGGGAGATCCCGGAGCACTACATGAAGGAATTAAACAGCTGGACCGAGCGCGGCGAGGTTTCCCCCTGGATGCGCTTCCGCGATCCGGTTCACCCGAAGAGCTGAGGGCAGGCGCTCCCGGTTCAGAGTTTCTGGAGAATGCGCTTGGCGGCGACGCGGAGTTCCTTGCCCGCCCACTGATCGCTCACGAGTTCCTCCAGGACCGGCCGGAAGGCACTTCCCGCGGAATCAACCTCCGCCATCGCCTCGAGGGCGGCGATGTCCACCCAGTGGTCGAGGAAGGGATAGACCTCCTCCTCGGTGGCCCTGAATGCGATCTCCTGGATTTCGGCACGCGTGGTGTTGGCGTCAAAGGCACCGATCATGAACGAGTCCAGAGCAACCTTCA
>CBEVTG010000358.1:0-3037 GCA_965552745.1 uncultured bacterium | reverse complement strand
ATCCAGGCCGTCGACGCAAAGAGCGGCGAAGCCGTCGACTGCACGCCGACATCGGATGCGCCAATGTCTGCGTATGTCTTCAAGACGATCGCCGATCCCTTCGCAGGAAAAATCAGCCTGGTGCGCGTTGTCTCAGGAACTCTGCGCGCCGACCAGCCGGTCTACAACGTAAACCATGAGACGAACGAGCGTATTGCCTCCATGGTTGTCCAGCAGGGAAAGCAGAACCATCCCGTCCAGGAGCTGCGCGCCGGGGATATGGGCGCACTCGTGAAGCTGAAGGAAACCGCCACCGGCGATACGCTCGCCGATCGCGCGCACCCCGTCCGCTTCGAACCCGTCTCCATGCCGGAGCCGGCCATGACTTTCGCCATCGAGCCGAAATCGAGAGGTGACGAGGAAAAGATTTCCGTGGCCCTGCACCGGATCTCCGAGGAAGACCCGGGCGTGAGCTTCGGCCGCGATCCACAGACCAAGGAGCTCCTGCTCTCCGGTGCCGGCGAAATCCACGTCGAAGTCATCGTGGCGCGCCTGAAGCGAAAGTTCGGCGTCGAGGTTCTCCTGCACCCGCCGAAAGTTCCCTACCGCGAGACCATCACCCGCAAGGTCGAGGCTCACGGCAGACACAAGAAGCAGACGGGCGGGCACGGGCAGTTCGCAGACTGCAAGATTCGCATGGAACCGTTACCGCGGGATGAGGATTTCGAGTTCGTGAATGAGATCTTCGGTGGATCCATTCCCCGCAACTTTATTCCGGCCGTCGAGAAGGGAATCCTGGAAGCACGGACCCACGGCATCCTCGCCGGACACCCGGTCGTTGACTTCCGGGTTATCCTCCACGATGGACAGCACCATGAAGTTGATTCCTCGGAAATGGCCTTCAAGATCGCCGGCTCGATGGCGTTCAAGGAGGCGATGGAGAAAGCGGGGCCCGTCCTGCTCGAGCCGATCATGAGTGTCGAGCTTGCCGCCCCGGAGGAGTTCATGGGTGACCTCATGGGAGACCTCAACAGCCGGCGCGGACGCGTGCAGGGCACCGAAATCAATGGAGGCGAGGTGGTCATCAAGGCCTCCGTCCCGATGGCTGAAATGCTTTCCTACGCCCCCACGCTCAAGTCGATCACCGGAGGTCGTGGCAGCTACCACATGGAGAAGGCGCATTACGAGGAAGTTCCTTCTCATGTTCAGCAGCGCATCATCGCTGCAGCTCAGCGCGCCCAGTCGGATCGTTCTAAAGCCGCCTCCTGAACTGCATGCCTCCAACCATCGTCCTACGCGACATCTCTCGACACGAGGGTGAGGAAGTTCGTGTCCGCGGATGGCTGTACAATCGGCGCTCTTCCGGTAAGCTCGAGTTTCTCATCCTGCGCGACGGCACCGGTTACGTACAGGCGGTCGCCTTCAAGAAAGAGGTGCCCGAAGAGGTGTTTGAGTCCTGTCGCCGCCTGACCCAGGAATCTTCCATCATTATCAGTGGGTCCGTGCGTCGTGACGAGCGCTCGCCCTGGGGGTACGAGATCGGCCTGCGCGATCTCGAAATCCTTCACATTGCCGACGAGTACCCCATCGGACCCAAGGAGCATGGCGTGGCTTTCCTCATGGACCACCGTCATCTCTGGCTGCGCTCCGCGATACAGCATGCGGTCCTCCGCGTGCGCAGCGAAGCCTCTCTCGCCTGCAGGGAGTTTCTGCACTCTGAGGGGTTCACCTGCGTCGATAGTCCCATCCTCACTCCGACATCATGTGAAGGTACTTCAACGCTGTTCGAAACCGATTATTTCGGACACAAGGCGTTCCTGAGCCAGTCCGGCCAGCTCTACCAGGAAGCGACCTGCCTGGCTTTCGGGCGCTCGTACTGTTTTGGTCCGACCTTCCGCGCCGAGAAATCGAAAACCCGCCGCCACCTGGCCGAGTTCTGGATGCTCGAACCCGAGATGGCTTACGCCGGTCTCGACGACGCCATCGAATTGGCCGAGAGGTTGTGCTGCGCTGTCATCGAACGGGTTCTCGACCGCAACCGAGAGGATCTCAAACGTCTGGAGCGTGACACCTCCCTTCTGGAAGGAGTGCATACCCCCTTTCCGCGTCTCACCTATGACGAGGCGCTGAGCCGCCTGCGTGAGGGGGGCGTCGAAGTGAAATGGGGCGAAGATTTCGGCGGAGACGAGGAGACGGCCCTGGCCAGTCTCGAGAATCACCCGATTGTGGTGCACCGCTACCCGGCCTCCATCAAACCTTTCTACATGCAGCCGGATCCCGAGGATCCTCGACTGGCCCTGAACTTCGATCTCATGGCCCCGGAGGGTTACGGTGAGATCGTCGGCGGCAGCCAGCGCGTCCACGAGGGATCGCTTCTGCGCGAGCGCATGGAAACCCACGGACTCGATGATTCCGCCTTTCGCTGGTACCACGAGCTTCGGCGCTATGGCACAGTGCCCCACTCCGGCTTCGGCCTCGGCATCGAGCGCCTGGTAGGCTGGTTCACCGGCGTATCGCATCTGCGAGAAACCATACCCTTCCCGCGCACGCTCAACCGACTCTACCCGTGAAGCACACAGGAGAGGAACCGGATAGCATGGCCGGGCCGCAGGCTGTGGCCGCTCAGCGGCAGGAACCGCGGTCCGCCGGCGTCACGGCTCTGGCCCTGGCCTCGCTCTTCGGCCTGGGGTACTGGCCGATTGCTCCCGGAACCATGGGATCCCTCGCGACCCTTGCTCTGGCCTGGCTCCTGCAGCACTCCGGCGCATCGCTGGCCGTCCCGGTGCTGGCGGTGCTGCTGGTTCCCGCAGGGATCTGGGCTGCCGGACGGGTGTGCGTTCAGGAGGGTGACGAGGATCCTTCGCTCGTCGTGGTGGATGAGGCGGTCGGCATGCTTCTGTCGCTCTGCTTCCTGCCCACCGGCTGGGAGATCGCCGTGGCTGCCTTCCTCCTCTTCCGCATCCTGGACATCACCAAGCCCTGGCCCGCAAACGTTCTGGAGAGCCTCCCGGGAGGCCTGGGGGTGGTGGCGGATGACATCGTGTGCGGCCTGTATACC